>DPPH01000263.1:0-1584 GCA_003539375.1 Clostridiales bacterium | reverse complement strand
GCTGTTTCCGGGAGATATTTAGTTCTAGTCATTTCAGAAACATACATTGCTGAATTTTTTTGTATCATCATATCTACAAAATACATCCCGATATAATTAAACATTATAGAGGTAATAACTTCATTAACATTGAGCAAGGCTTTAAAAATACCTGGAATAAATCCAAATATCATTCCTCCTACCATCCCTGCAATTACTGCAACTATCCAGTGAGTAGATCCAGGAAGGTCCCACATAAAGCCCACATAGAGAGCAAAAAACATCCCCATAGTGTATTGACCGGAAGCTCCTATATTAAATAAGCCCATTCTAAAGGCAAAACCAACAGCTAATCCGGTCATCAAAATAGGAGTTGCGAAATAAAATACGTCTCCTACTCTTCTAAGACCTCCTACTACTATATATCTAAATCCTGCTACAGCACTTCCAGGATCCGCTATTAACATTATAATAAAACCAAATACCAATCCTAAAAATATAGCCATAAGAGCTGCTGTAAAAGAAGAAAACCCTTTTGATTTAGTAATACTCTTTAAGTTAAATCTATCTTTTTTATCAACCATTCTCTCTCTCCTTCTCAGTATCTCTTTTAGCACCAGACATATAAAGTCCTAATTCTTGAAGATCAGTTACCTTAGGGTCCAACTCTCCTACAATCTCGCCTTCGTAGATTACAAGAATTCTATCGCTTACATTCATAACTTCATCTAATTCAAGTGATATTAACAATACTGCTTTTCCTGCATCTCTTCTTTTTACAAGTTGCTTATGTATGTACTCGATAGCACCAACATCAAGTCCTCTTGTCGGTTGTACAGCAACTAAAAGCTCGTGTTCTTTGTCAATCTCTCTTGCTATAATCGCTTTTTGCTGATTACCTCCAGACATACTTCTAGCAATGGTCAAAGGTCCTCTACCACTTCTAACATCGAATTTATCAATTAAATCTGTAGCATATTTTCTTACTTCATCAAATTTTATAAAACCTTTATTTTGAAATTTTGGTTGCCAGTATCTTTGAAGCACCATGTTTTGTTCTAGGGTATAATCTAGAACTAAACCGTACTTATGTCTATCTTCTGGTATATGACTCATACCTACTACGGAGCGTTGTCTTATTGATGCTTTAGTAATATCTTTTCCACATAGTGTTATTTCCCCAGAAGATACTTTTTCTAATCCTGTGAGTCCATGTACAAATTCCGTCTGTCCGTTTCCGTCTATTCCTGCTAAACAAACTATCTCTCCAGCTCTCACATCGAAAGATACATTTTTAACTGCATTATTACTATGAAGTTTAGAAGGTACTGTCATATTTTTGATAGAAAGAACTACATCCTCAGGTTTACTAATTTCCTTGTCTACGGTAAAACTAATATCTCTACCAACCATCATTTTAGAAAGTTCTTCTTTTGATGATTCACCTACATTCACAGTTCCTATTCCCTTACCTTTTCTGAGTACAGTACACCTATCTGCAACTTCCATAATTTCATTTAATTTATGGGTAATGAAAAGTATTGACTTTCCTTCTTCTGCCATATCTTTCATTATTTGAAGAAGTTCTTTTATCTCTTGAGGTGT
>DPPH01000116.1 GCA_003539375.1 Clostridiales bacterium | reverse complement strand
AAATAGAATTAATAACCTTAGGTCCAGCAACTAATATTGCAAAAGCAATTATAAGAGACCCGGAAGTTATGAAAAATATAAAACATATTTATTCAATGGGGACTGCAGGATTTGGATTTGGTAATGTAACTCCTGTAGCAGAATTTAATGTATATACTGATGCAGAAGCATATAAGATTATGGTAGAATTCGATGTACCCCTTACTATAATAGGATTTGATCTCTGTTTGGGAGAAGCAGCTTTTAATGAAGAAGAAATTCAAATGCTTCTAGACAGCCGTAAGGAAGAAGCTGTTTTCGCAATGAAATGTAATAAAAGAGTTTTAGAATTCAACATTGAAAGAACAGGGGAGCATATAATAGATTTTCCAGATCCTTTAGCAATGGCAGTTTTATTATGGGAGGATATTACATTAGAAGCTCCGAAATCCTACTGCTATACTTGTATAAAAGAAAAAGCTACCTACGGACAGGTTATAATCCACGACTGGGAATTTACAGGATGGCCTGGATTTGATGATATGAAACCCAATGCTACAGTTGTAAAAAAAGTCGATAGCTTAAAATTCAAGGAAAAACTAATTAATATATTGTTAAAATAATAAAAAATAGATTTCATTTAAGAAATCTATTTTTTTTATTTGTTTATAATTAACCTATAGTAGCTACCATAACAGCCTTTATAGTGTGCATTCTATTTTCGGCTTCATCGAAAACCTTTGAATACTTGCTTTTAAATACTTCATCGGTTACTTCCATTGCATCAAGTCCAAATTTTTTCTTAATGTTTGCGCCTATAACTGTTTTATCATCATGAAATGCCGGTAAACAGTGCAAGAATATAACATCAGGATTGCCTGAGTTATTTATCATTTCCATATTAACCTGATAAGGCTTAAGCTGGTTGATTCTTTCCTCGAATTTATCTTCTTCACCCATTGAAACCCATACGTCTGTATAAATTGCATCTGCATTCTGAACTCCTTCGACTATATCTTCAGTAAATTGAATTTTAGAACCTGTTTCTTGAGCAACTATTTGCATTTCTTGAACTAATTTTTCGTCTGGAAAAAGTTCTTTAGGTGCTATTGCTGTAAAGTCCATTCCAAGTTTAGCGGCACCTATTAATAATGAGTTACCCATGTTGTTCCTAGCATCACCTACATATACAAGTTTAGTTTTATTTAAGGGCTTATCTATATTTTCTTTTATTGTAAGAAAATCTGCTAAAATTTGAGTAGGATGATAAAGATCAGTAAGACCGTTCCATACAGGAACTCCTGCATAAGTTGCAAGGATTTCAACTGTATCCTGTTTGAACCCTCTAAATTCAATTCCATCGTAATATCTACCCAGTACCTTAGCTGTATCTTCTATAGATTCTTTTTTTATCATTTGAGAATTACTTAAGCACGTAACTCTAGCTCCCTCGTCATATGCTCCAACTTCAAATGAACACCTTGTTCTTGTTGAAGTTTTTTCGAAAAGCAAGACTATATTTTTGCCTTCTAGAAGATTTCCTTTTATTCCAGATCTTTTTTTCTGTTTTAAGTCCATTGATAGTTCCAATAAGTATTCGATTTCCTGTTTGCTGAAATCTTTTAATGTGATAAAATTTCTTCCTTTTAAGTTTATGGGCATGTTACTTCCTCCTAAAATTCAAATCGTATATTCTCTATAGCAGAGTGCATTAATATATCTCGGGCACTACTATTTTTTGGTAGAACATTATTTCTATTATTTTTTTAAGTTGTAGCTTTAACAAGATCTATGATAATATTCTTGCCTTTTTCAAGCTGCCATTTTTCAACATATTCATCTTCTGAATGAGCTTGATTTATGCTTCCAGCTCCAAATACTAATGAGTTTATTCCTGCTTCCTGAAATAGACTAGCCTCTGTCCAAAAATCAACTTCATGAAATTCTCCATCAAAATTAGGGTTATTATTATTTAAAGGTGGACCATTAAAACGGGTTTCTATTTTTGTTTCTTTACAGTTGGATTTAATAATTTTTATTACCTGTTCTAATTTATCAAAGGTTCTTATTGATGCCCTGTATATGCAATGCTGTGAAACCACATTTCCGGCAGTTCCTCCCTTTATGATTCCAACGTTAAAACCTAATTTATCCAGTTTAACAATATTATGGGCAGCTTTAATTATTGCACCTTTTCCTTTAGTTGATGAATGAGCAGATTCAGCGAAATCCTCAAGTGTAAAAGAGTAATATCCTTTATGTTTTGAAACAAGTTTAAGATCAGTAGGTTCACATATAATCGCTCTTTTAATTTTATTACTAAAGTCAGATTCTAAAAAATACTTTACTCCAGTTTTAATTCCTGACTCTTCATCCACTGAAAATAAAACCATCAAATTTTTGGGTTCAGTATCTTCTAGAGCCTTCAACACCATGTATATATTACCTTTTGTATCACAAGCTCCAAGTCCATAAAGTTTACTTTCATTTTCTGTTAAGTGTAGAGGATTATAGGTCCATACCTTCGAGGGCTTTACTGTATCCATATGACAGTTTATAAGGAACTCAGGATCCCCAAAAATTCCTATTACGTTGGCTTTTTTCTCGCTTATTTTCTGAATATGTACTTTGCAATTGGTTTTTGATTTCAAATATTTTACTAAGTAATTTACAATTTTAGTATAATCACCTTCATAAGTGTTGATTTTAATTAAATCAGATAATAATCCCATTCAGTAACTCAACTTTCTATGTTTAGATTTCTTGATTGTTTGTGACTTCTGAAATAAGCAAGTAAGACATGTTTGTATCTTGATGTTTGCTTTTTATTATAAATTTTTTGCCATTTTTAATTTCATCATTTATGATTCTATATATCTTTGAATTGTTTTGCTGAACCCAGAAGCTATCGCCTACATCTTCTAGATCATCCTTTGCTATCTTGTAATCTTCAAAATCATATTTTTTCAAAGGATTGTCCATAATTGTTTTAAAAGGATTATTTTTAGGAATCTTTGTTTTTATTAGCATGCTATTTTTACATGTATGTACAAATCCATAAGCCAAGATGTTCAAAGGATGAATATTTTTAAGATATATATTTGAGCTTGTATTGTCAGTTTGAATAATGAAAGTTAAGTAGTCTTTATCTTGAGTTAAGTGTAGGGCAAGAGCAAAGGTAAGAGATCCTAAGCCTTTTCCTTCATGTTTTGGGTCAACCAGCAGTGTCCACTCATGAGCAATTTTAGGGTCTGAAATATTACCTATAACACTAAGTTTTGCTGCAGGTATTCCATCAATCAGAAAACCGGCGGTCAAGCCTGCTCCAATTGTTCCAAAATTTGCAAAGGTCCAGTCTGGGGCAGCCATCCCTGCTCCGTATGCTTTTTCATTTAGTTGTATCATTTCATAGGTAAAATCGTAACCTTCCGTAGTTGCTGGATCAATAAATACAGTGTTGAAAGGAAAGTCTTTCATAAGTTCTTCGTATTTACTCCAATGCAGTTTGTTTACAACTATAAATACCTCTAGATTTAAATCTTCATATTTCTTTATTATTTCATTCATTTTTATTCCTCCTATTTTATATTTGAAAGTCTTTGCTGCATAGAATACAGCTTTATAAATCCGTTTGCTTCTGTTCCACTCCACTCTGACTTTTGAGCATACATTGCGATGTTTTCCTTTACCAAAGAGTTAGGTGAACTTAATTCCACCACTTGAATACTATTTGGTTGGACCTTAATCTTTACAGTGCCATTTACTTTCTCTTGTACCGAATCCGTGTAAGCTTCAATATCTTTCACTAAAGGCTCATAGTACAAACCGCTATAAACAAGATCTGACCATTGAGTTGAAGCCTGGAGATTAAACATTATTTGTTTCTTAGTCAAAATAATTTGTTCGAGTTTTTTGTGAGCTTCAATTATTGCTAATAATGCTGGGGACTCAAACATTATTCTTCCTTTTATACCGATAATGCAATCGCCGACGTATATTTTTCTGCCATATCCGTAGGAGCCCAGAATTGCATTAAGTTTTGATATAAGCTCTGCTCCTTTTATATCCTGTCCATTAAATTTAGTTGGGAGTCCTTTTTGAAATTCTAGTGTAATGTACTCTTGTTCTTTTGACGAATTTGTTTTTGTTAATGTGTAAGCAAAATCATCCGGTTCTTTGTTTTGGTCTATTTCAGTTCCTGAAACAGTTATTCCAAATATGTTTTCATTTATTGAGTATTTTTTAAGCTCTTTGTCAACTTGAAATCCTCTTTCCTCTAGGTACTCTATTTCTTTATCTCTTGTAATGTTCAATTCTTTTATAGGTGCTATTATTTTCCCGTTTGGGCTTAAGGTGATTAGTGAAGCTTCAAATCTTACTTGGTCGTTTCCAACAGCTGTTGAGCCGTGAGCAACCGTGTCAGTACCTTCCTGTTTTGCAATTTTCAAAATTTCTTCTGCTATTGTATATCTATCGGCACACATTAAAGGATATTCACCTTCATACAGGCCGTTTAGTTTTATTAGATACTGAATTATGTTTTCATAGATACCTCCTATGGCATCTACAGTATAGTGTTTTATACTTCCAAGTTTTTTGGATTTTTCTTCAATTTCTTTTAGTTTTTTGTCGCTAAATCCTCCTGTGTTAACAACTGCTGTTATTACATCATAGCCTTGCTCCTTTAGATATAGCACACAGAAGGATGTATCTAATCCTCCTGAAAAGGCTAGCACTACTTTTTTCATATTTATGCATCTCCTTTCTATTTATTCAAGAATTTTTTAGCTCTATTAATTGATTTAATAACTGCTTCACCTGCAGGACCACCAATAAGCTTTCTTTTGTTTACGCATGTCTTAATTGAAATTTCCTTATATATATCATCTTCTATAAGGTTACTGAAACTCTTAAAGCTTTCAATACTTATCTCGGATAGCTTTTTATTATGTTTTATTGCAAATTGGACAATTTGTCCGGATATTTTATGGGTTTCTCTAAAGGGTATTCCTTTTCTAACTAAATAATCTGCTAGATCTGTAGCATTCGTGTACCCATCTTCCGAAGCTATTAACATCCTTTCTTTATTAAACTTTATGGACATAATCATTTCTGTAAAAATACCTATACATGCTTTTGCTGTGTCTATAGAATCAAAAACAGCTTCCTTATCCTCCTGCATATCCTTATTATAGGCTAGGGGAAGGGATTTCATCATGGTCAATAAAGTGATATTAGAACCATATACCCTGCCTGTTTTACCTCTTATTAGTTCTGCAACATCTGGATTTTTCTTTTGGGGCATTATGCTGCTGCCTGTGCTAAAGCCATCATCCATTTCAATATATGAAAATTCTTCCGTTGACCAAAGTATTATTTCTTCACAAAACCTGCTGAGATGCATCATTATTATGGACAAATCTGATGTAAGTTCTATAGCAAAATCCCTATCGCTTACCCCATCAAGACTGTTGTAAGTAATATCTTCGAATCCTAAGAGTTGACAAGTGTACTCCCTGTTTAAGTCAAAGGTCGTTCCAGCTAATGCACCTGAACCTAAAGGCATAATCATTATTCGATTCTTTACTTCGAGAAGTCTTTCAATATCACGCTTGAACATTTCAAAGTATGCCATCATATAATGGGCTAAGGTTAGTGGCTGAGCCTTTTGCATGTGAGTATAACCAGAAAGTATTGTATCCAAATTTTCTTCAGAGATGGTTATTAGAGCTTTTTCTAAATCCTTTAAAAGTTGTACAAGAAGATCTACTTCTTTTCCCAAATACATCCTAAAATCTGTAGCAACTTGATCGTTTCTGCTTCTTCCAGTGTGAATTTTTTTTCCTAACTCTCCAATTCTTTCTGTTAATGTTGCTTCAATGAAGGTATGAATATCTTCGTATTCCATACCAATATCCAATACTCCATTTTCAATATCATCAAGTATCTCATTCAAGGACTTTATTACTTTATTAGTCTCATCATCATTAAGAACACCACATTTATTTAAGGTTTTTGAATGGGCAATGCTTCCTAAAATATCTTCTTTATACAATCGTTTATCAATATGTATTGAGGATTGGAAATCAAAGGCTGCTTTCTCAGTTTGATTTTCAAAACGTCCTCCCCATAATTTCACTTATACCACTCCTTATATATAAACTTAACTGTTATTTTCTACTAAGAGAAGTCAGTAGAATTATTCAAAGTATGAGTACTTTTAAAAAACGTATATGCATAAATATATGAAAAACATAGTAAATATACATTTCTGAAATTATAACAAACTCGCTAATTTATTGCAAGAGTTTTTTTAAATAATTATATAATTTTATTTTCTGGGTATTCTATTAATATGAGTACAATTAAATTAAGGAGTGATTTAGATGAAAGGTTCTTTAACCTTATTTAAAATAAAAGACATAGAAATTCAACTTCACATAAGTTGGATAATTATATTTACACTTATAAGTTTTTCCATGGCATCTGGATTTTTGCCGGCAAATTATCCAGATTTGCAACTATATTTATACTGGGTATTTGGAGCAGGTATAGCCGTGTTCATGCTCTTGTCTGTTATGCTTCATGAACTTTCCCATTCATTAGTTTCCAAAAAACTAGGAATTGATGTTAAAACTATTACTCTCTTTATTTTCGGAGGAATAGCTCAGATGGATGAAGAACCGGATAATCCTATTAAAGAATTAAAGATAGCTATAGCAGGACCGGCTATGAGTATATTTCTTTTTGTTGTATTTTCCGTACTAGCTTATTTAGCAAGCATGATGGGTTCTTCAAATATAGTTCAAGGTGCTTTAAGTTACGTGGGTTCTATAAATTTAATTCTAGCTTTATTTAATCTGGTACCAGCCTTCCCTATGGATGGTGGAAGAGTATTGAGAGCTATTATTTGGCATATTAAAGGAGATTTAACCTTTGCTACAAGGATTGCTTCATCTATGGGAGATATGTTTGGTTATTTCTTAATATTCTTAGGTCTTTACTGGGCTTTTTCTGGAGACGTAGTAAACGGAATATGGTTTGTTTTTATAGGGTGGTTTATCAAAAACCTCTCTGAGTCCAGCTACCAAAATATGCTTATGAATGATATGTTTACAAAAATACATATTCGAGAATTTATGACGGAAGATGTAGTTTCTATTGAAAGGAGTATTTCAGTAGAGAAGGTAATCAGAGAATATTTTTATAAATATAAATACAACAAAAAGAAAGATCCTTATAGCCGGTCCTGCTATAG
>DPPH01000076.1 GCA_003539375.1 Clostridiales bacterium | reverse complement strand
CTTTTCCTTCATATTATAGGCTCTTGTTCCCTCTCTAGGTGAAAATTTAAAAACATGAATTCTAGAAAATCCAACTTTATCTACAAATTCATAGGATTCGCTAAATTCTTCTTCTGTTTCTCCCGGAAATCCTACTATTATGTCAGTTGTAATTCCGCAATCTGGTATATATTTCCTTATAAGTTCTACTTTTTCATAAAATTCTTCTTTTGTATATTTTCTATTCATTCTCTTTAATACTGAATTTGAGCCGCTCTGTAGAGATAAGTGAAAGTGTTTTGCAAAAATGTCGTTATTGGATATAATACTCATCATTTCTTCACTTATTATGCTCGCTTCTAGTGAACCAAATCTAATTCTTGAATTTATTTCTAACTTATCAATTTCTCTAACTAAATCTACTAATGTACCTTTATGGTCGTCCTTACCTAATGCTGTTAAATTTATTCCATTTATTATTATTTCTTTGTAATTTTTTTCTGATAAGTTGATTATTTCCTTTATTATATCTTCTCTTTCTCTACTCCTACTTGGTCCTCTTACATAGGGAATAATACAGTATGAACAATACTGATCACAACCATCTTGTATTTTTATATTAGCTCTAGTTCTTGATTCCCAATCAATAATATCAAACTCTTCATATTTTTCTTTTCTGTCAAATTCTTGTACTGATTGGTGTTTTATTTTTTTATTTATATAATCTTGAGTTATTTCCAATACTTTTGATTTTTCTTTTGTACCTATTATTATATCTACATCTTGGTTATTTTTCAACTCATCGCCATGATTTTGACTATAGCATCCCATTAAAATCAAAATCCCATTAGAATTGTTCTTTTTAAATCGCCTCATCATTTGACGAGTTTTTCTATCGCTTGCACTGGTTACTGTACAAGAATTTATTATGAAAATATCCGCTGTGTTTTCTTCTTCTATAATTGAAAACCCGGCATTTTTAAAAAGATTTTTCATGGCTTCAGTTTCATATTGGTTTACTTTACAACCTAGAGTATAAAATGCTACTTTCATTATTTTCTCCTCATATTATCTGTCTCATGAAGTATCAATGTGCTCAAAACTAGTGCCGCTGTTTCACTCCTTAATATTCTTGGTCCCAAGGTTACAGGTTTTACTCCTATTTCAATAAGGCGTTGAATTTCTTCTTCTTCAAATCCTCCTTCAGGACCTACGACAGCTGCTATTTTTTCCTTGTTTAAATTTATATCCTTAATACTACAATCTTCTTCATTTTCATAAGGGACTAAAATTTCTATATTTTCATTTTTTATTTTAAATTTTAATTCTTCAATCATATCGTCGAATGAAATAATATCTCTGATTTCTGGTATTATATTCCTCATAGATTGTTTAGCTGCCTCTTCAGAAATTTTGGTCCATCTTTCAAGTTTTTTCTTTTCTTTTTTTTCATTTTTTATTTTAATTAAACTCCTATCACTTATAATAGGAGTCAATTTGCTAATTCCAATTTCTACATTTTTTTGTATAATAAAATCCATTTTACTAGATTTAGGTAATGACTGATATATATGGATTTCTACATCTGGTTCTCTAATTACTTTTGTTTCTTCAATCATTTCCAACCAAAGATTTTCTCCATCATCTTTTATTATTTTAGCTAAATATTCTACTTCATTATATACAGCATATACATTACTACCTTCTACTAATCGTAGTACTTTTTTTGCATGCTTATAATCATCCCCATATATAGCGATGTTGTTTTGGTCTATTTTTTTTACAAAAAATCTATTCATTAATACCTTTCCTCGCAACAATACACAACCATTCATCCATTACACTGGTTTCTAGAATTTCAAATTTATTAGCTTTTAATGCCTGTACTACTTCTTCTTTCTTGTTTTCAAGTATGCCTGATGCTATAAATATACCACTATCCTTTAGAAATTTATTGAGATTTCCGCTCATATTGATGATAGCATCTGCTATAATATTTGAAATTATTATATCAGCCTTATCCATTGCCTTATTTAAAAGATTGCCTTTAATTATTTTTACATTATCCGCACATTTGTTTAATTTAACATTATCTTTTGCTGTACGAACAGAATCTTCGTCTATGTCGATACCAATTGAATTAGCACCTAATTTCCCAGCAGCTATTGCCAGAATACCACTTCCGGTGCCAATATCATAAACTAAATCGTCTTCTTTTAGATAATTTTCTAAAGCTTCTAAGCACATTAGGGTTGTTGCATGAGTTCCTGTACCAAAGGCCATCCCAGGATCTATTTCAATAATTTTTCTTTCGGTATCTTCATCAATCTCTTCCCAAGATGGTTTAATAAGGAAGTTCTTTCCTACAGGAAATGGTTTGAAGTGTTTTTTCCACTCTTGATTCCAATCTGTTTCTTCAATGGTATTTATTTCAACTTCAGTGTCTCTAATATCCAGGTCGTATCTTGGTAATCCGTGTATTTTTTCTTTTATGAAGTCGATTTTTTCTTCAACATCATCTTCTTCTTCCAGATATCCTTTTATGATGATACCTTCATAATAATTGTTTAATAAATCGGGATCAATAATATCCCAATCATTTTTGTTTTTTTCCAAATCTAATACATCCTGGAAATCTTCTATAATAATACCTTGAATATTAGCTTCGTACAAAATATTTGTAACTTCTTCTTCAAATTCTGAAGTGGTCTTTACAAAAACTTCAATCCATTTCAAATAAAACACTCTCCTTAATTAAAAGCATCCTTTACTTTATCAATTATCCTTTTTTTTTGCGGTTCTATTTTTTCGCCTAATTCATCTGCTAATTTTTTTATTGCTTCTTCCTGTTTTTTAGTTAAATCTTTAGGAATATCTACTACAACTTTAACGTACTGATCTCCTCTACCAGAACCTCTTAGTTTTTGTACACCTTTATTTTTAAGTCTAAAAACTGTTCCAGTTTGTGTTCCTGCAGGTATTTTATATTTTACACTACCATCTAAAGTCTCTACTTTTATATTATTTCCAAGAGTAGCTGTAGGATAGGATATTTTCTTTTCTAACCATATATCATAGCCGTCTCTTTCAAATATTTTATGAGCTTTAACACTCAAGTATACGTATAGGTCACCACTAGGTGCTCCCTTATCTCCGTGATTACCTTCTCCTCTTAATGGTATAATGGATCCATTATCAACTCCAGCCGGAATATTTATAGTGATTTTCCTTGATTTCTTCTCTTTACCACTTCCTCCACATTGAGTACATGGCTCTTCTATTATTTCTCCTGTACCGTGGCACTCTGGACAGGTGGTTACATTTTGAAATTTACCGAAAGGTGTATTTTGAACGGTTCTTACACTTCCACTTCCGTGGCAAGTTCCACAGGTTTTTTTACTTGTTCCTGGTTCAGCACCGCTCCCTCCACATTTTGAACATGATTCCATTCTGTTGATTTTTATTTCTTTTTTTGTTCCAAAGGCTGCTTCCTCAAAAGTTATATTAAGTCTGATTTTAAGGTCTTGACCTTTTTTTGGTCCGGTACGTCTTCTACCAGCACCTCCACCAAAAAAGTCTCCAAAAATATCTCCAAAAATATCATCAAATCCTTGATAGCTTCCGCCACCACCTCCGAATCCACCAAATCCTTGGTTTTGATCAAAGGCTGCATGTCCAAATTGATCATATTTTTTTCTTTTTTCTTCATCACTTAATACTTCATAAGCTTCATTTACTTCTTTAAATTTAACCTCTGAACCCTTATCATCCGGATTTAAATCCGGATGGTATTTTTTAGCTAATTTTCTGAAAGCTTTTTTTATTTCCTGTTGGTCTGCATCTTTGCTTACCCCCAGTATTTCATAATAGTCTCTTTTACTCATTGTGATTCACCACCGTTAAAAAGTAAAGCTAAATCACATGATTTAGCTTTATTCATCTTTGTCTTCATCTTCGTCTACTACTTCATAGTCTGCATCAACAACATCTTCATCTTCACTTTCCTGCTGGTCTTCCTGTTGTCCAGCTTGCTGTCCTTGCTGACTTTGTGCTTCCTGCTGATAAATTTTCTGAGCAATTTTGTTAAATTCTTCAGTTAACTCATCAGTTTTTGTTTTTATATCTTCTATATTATTAGATTCTAAAGCTTTTTTCAACTCATCTTTTTTTCCATTAACTGTTTCTTGTTCTTGTTCTGATAATTTATCTCCTAAATCTTTCATGCTTTTTTCTGTCTGATAAATTAAATTGTCAGCTTTATTAACGACTTCTATTTCTTCTTTTTTCTTTTTATCTTCCTCAGCAAATTGTTCTGCTTCTTTAACTTTTTTATCTATTTCTTCTTCAGATAGGTTTGTAGTTGCTGTAATAGTAATATTTTGTTCTTTTCCAGTTCCCTTATCTTTTGCATATACATTAACTATACCATTAGCATCTATATCAAAAGTAACTTCAATTTGTGGAACTCCTCTAGGTGCTGGTGGTATTCCATCTAATTGGAATCTTCCTAGAGATATATTATCTTTAGCCATTTGTCTTTCCCCTTGAAGAACATGTACATCTACAGCAGTTTGATTATCTGCAGCTGTTGAGAAAACCTGGCTTTTCTTGGTTGGTATTCTTGTGTTTCTTTCTATAAGTTGTGTAAATACTCCACCTAATGTTTCTATTCCTAATGATAATGGTGTAACATCTACAAGTAATATATCTTTACCAAAGTCTCCTGCTAAAACTCCTCCCTGTATTGCTGCACCTAGTGCCACACATTCATCAGGGTTTATTCCTTTATGAGGATCTTTGTGAGTTATCTTTTTAACTGCTTCCTGTACTGCTGGTATTCTAGTTGATCCACCTACTAGTATTACTTTATCTATATCACTAGCTGATAATTTTGCATCTGATAATGCTTTTTTCATTGGTTCAATAGTTTTATCAACTAAATGTCCTGTTAGTTCGTTAAACTTAGATCTTGTTATATCCATATTTAAATGTTTTGGACCATCTTGTGTAGCAGTAATGAATGGTAGGTTTATATTAGTAGACATTGTAGATGATAGTTCTTTTTTTGCATTTTCTGCTGCTTCATCGAGTCTTTGTAATGCCATTCTATCTTTTCTTAAGTCTACTCCATTTTCTTTTTTAAATTCCTCTGCAATATGATCAACTAGTACTTTATCAAAATCGTCTCCACCTAAGTGGTTGTTACCATTAGTTGCTTTAACTTCAAATACTCCTTCACCAATTTCTAAGATAGAAACATCAAAAGTTCCTCCACCTAAGTCGTAAACCATAATTGTCTGCATTTCTTCTTCTTTGTCTATACCATAAGCTAGAGAAGCTGCCGTAGGTTCATTAATAATTCTTTTAACAGTTAGTCCTGCTATTTTCCCTGCATCTTTTGTTGCCTGTCTCTGGCTATCAGTAAAGTATGCAGGTACTGTAATAACCGCTTCTTCTACTTTTTCACCTAAATAACTTTCTGCATCCGCTTTTAGTTTTTGAAGTATGAATGCTGATATATCCTGTGGTGTGTATTCTTTACCTTGGATTTTCACTTTATGGTCGGTACCCATATGTCTTTTTATTGATTCCACTGTATTGTCTGGATTTGTAACTGCTTGTCTTTTAGCAGTTTCACCCACTAATCTTTCTCCATCTTTTGTGAATGCAACTACTGAAGGAGTAGTTCTTTTACCTTCTGAATTTGTTATTATTGTAGATTCTCCACCTTCCATAACCGCAACACATGAATTTGTAGTTCCTAAGTCAATTCCTATAATTTTGCTCATAATTTATTTCCTCCTTATTTTGATATTTTAACCATACTTGGTCTAATTACTTTATCTTTTAATTTGTAACCTTTTTGAAAAACTTCAACCACTATATCTTCTTCTTCATCTGTGTCTTCAGTTGATACACCGTGGTGAAGTTTAGGGTCAAATTTTTTACCTAAAGCATCTATTTCTTCAACGCCGTATTTTTTTAGAAGATTTATAAATTGATTTAGTATCATCTCAACTCCTTGAGATAAATTTTCATCTGATTCCAGATTTTCTAAAGCTCTCTCAAAATTATCCAATATTGGGAGCATCTCACAAACTAAATCTTCTATTGCGTCGTTGTAATATTTAAATTTTTCTTTTTCAGTTCTTGTTTTGTAATTTAAAAAGTCTGCTTGTAACCTAAGAAGTTTATTATTTATTTCTTCCAGCTGTTTATCTTTTAGTTCAGACTCACTTTCTTGTTCATTCTTTGTTTCATCTTCTACTTGAGATTTTTCTTTTTCCAGAGAATCTTCTTGATTTTCCCTATCTATAGTCTCTTCTCCGGTTTTATCATCATCTTTAACTTCTTGTTCCTGTTTCTTTATTTCTTCCTTCTTGTTTTTCTTTTTCGCCATAGTCATCACTCCTTGTTTTGTTCTTTAAAGTTTTTCTCAATAATTTCGTTTATATTGTAAGATAGGGCTCTCACTATAGGTATTGCTGTTTTATAATCCATTCTAGTTGGTCCTATAACTCCAAGTTTTCCTACAGTAATCCCATTAAATTTATATGTAGCAGTTATTAAACTACATTTTCTTATTTCATCGAAAATATTTTCGTGACCTATAGTTATGTCTAAATCTTCATCAGAATTTTTCAGAAGGAGTTTAACTATGTTATCTTTATCCTCTACAAAAGATAAAAACTCTCTGATTTTTTCTGTATCATTGTATTCAGGAAAATTCAACATATTGTTCAAACCATCACTATATACATCTACTTTATCGTATTCATTTAAACTACTTATCAGCACCTTCATTAAATCATCTATCCTTTGGTCGTATTTGTTTCTTATTGAATAGATTTCTTCTTTTATCCTGTTTTTCATACTTAAATCTATCATGTCTAGTCTGAGCCCAGTTAATTTTTCATTTAATAAATTAGATATTTTATTTAACTGATTTTCAGGTATCGGTGTCCTCAAGTTCAATATAACATTTTTCACTATATTGTTTTGCATTATCATCACTATTAATACCTTGCTATTGGATACCGGTACCAATTGAACATGTTTCAGTTTAGATTTTTTAAACTGAGGTGCTATTATCAAAGATGTATATTTAGTTAATTGAGCAAGTATTCTACTAGAGTTTCTTAAAAACATATCCATTTCATTAATTTCTTCCTGTAGTATCTTTTTTATCTGCTTATAGTATTTGGATTTGTTTTTATTAACTAGAATATTATCTACATAAAGTCTGTATGCTTTATCGCTTGGTACTCTTCCTGCAGATGTATGAGGCTTAATTAGGTAACCTAAATCTTCCAAATCAGACATTTCGTTTCTAATAGTAGCAGAACTTATACCTAAATCATATTTTTTAGATAAAGTTCTAGATCCTATTGCCTCACCTTCATCAATATAACTGTGAATTATAGCCTTCAATATATCAACTTTTCTTTTATTGAGTTCCATATTATCACCTCTCTATTAGCACTCTACTTTAATGAGTGCTAAGGCCTTGTCAATAAGATACTACTCTTCATTGATTTTGTCAAGTATTATCAGCTTATTTTATATTATTTTAACTTTACAAATACATAATTTGATAAATCCATACCCTTTTTTGTTAATTTTATATTTTCTTTTGTTCTTATTAGCAAACCATCGTCATTTAATTCCTTTATTATTTCTCTGTATTTTGAAAATGAAGTATTAAACTTAGTTTCCATCTCTTCTATATTAACACCTTCGCTTTTTCTCAAACCTAATATTAAAAACTCCCAGAGAGCATCTTCTTTATTTATGTATTCTTCATAATCTATCGGCAGTATGCAGGAGTTGATACTTTTTATATATTCATCTACATTAGAAACATTACTGTATCTTTTGTTTTCTAGAAAAGAATGGGCGCTTGCTCCTATACCTATATATTCAGCTCTGTCCCAATATTTTAAATTATGTTTGCTTTCATAACCTTTTTTAGCAAAATTTGAAATTTCATACTGGTTGTATCCTTTGCTTTTCATGTAATTTCTAGCTAAATAATAAGTATCTCTCTCTTCTTCATCTTCCATAAGCTTGTAGGTTTCTTTCTTTACAATTTCATTCATTTTTGTATTAGGATTAACTTTTAAAGAATAAAGAGAAATATGCTTTGCATAAAACCTTTCTAATTTATCTATGTCTTTTTTTATATGATTAAATTTTTGTAAAGGTAAATTAAAAATCAAATCGCAGTTTAAATTTTCAAATCCTACATTATTTACTGATTCTAAAAATCTTTCGGCTTCTTTTTTATTATGGTTTCTGCCTATTACTTTCAAGATTTCATCATCAAAAGTTTGAATCCCTACACTTAGCCTATTCACACCATTTTTTTTAATTTTATTCAAATATTCTAATCCTCTGTTTTTAGGATTAATTTCCATCGTAATCTCAGCATCTTTATTTACTAAGTCTTCATTATATAAATATTCAAACATTTTCGAGTAAATTTCAGCATCAATAGTAGACGGAGTTCCCCCTCCAATAAAAATTGTATCAAAGGTATCTCCGTCTATTTTATCCTTATATAATTTTAATTCCTTAATCAATGAATCAACATATACCGATTTGATTTCTTTATCTATCTTTGTAATAGAGTAAAAATCACAGTAATAACACTTACTCTCACAAAAAGGTATATGTATGTATAGTCCTAATTTTTTCATTAAAATCCTTCTTACTTATCGAATTTTAAAACGGTCATAAATGCCTCTTGTGGAACCTCAACATTTCCTATTTGTCTCATTTTTTTCTTACCTTCTTTTTGTTTTTCTAGAAGTTTTTTCTTTCTAGATATATCTCCACCGTAGCATTTTGACAATACATCTTTTCTTAATGCTCTTACTGTTTCTCTAGCAATTATTTTACCTCCAATAGCTGCTTGGATAGGTACTGCAAACATATGTCTAGGTATTACATCTTTAAGTTTTTCAGCAATAGATCTACCTCTTTCATAAGCCTTGTCTCTATGTACTATTATAGAAAAAGCATCAACTACTTCTTCATTTATTAAAATATCAAGTTTAGCCAATTCAGATCTCTGGTATCCGCTTAATTCGTAATCTAAGGATTTTAATGAAAAAATTAG
>DPPH01000035.1:3643-5106 GCA_003539375.1 Clostridiales bacterium | reverse complement strand
TCAATAATTATTTCTTTCTCAGATACAACTTCATCATCATCTATCAATTCCAACTTCACTTCATTTTCTTTATCGGCATATAGACCTATTATTGGAATATAGTACTCTTCATTTGATTTATTATTATCTATATAATATTCAAAAGTATTTTCATCCTTATCTCCTAATACTGATACTTTTACTTCCAGGTTTTCATTATTAGAAAAAGCAACTAAGGCTGTCAATGGTGAAGCTTCATAAGGATCAACTAATATATATGGTTCTTTAAAAGTATAGTCTCCCTCATCTATTAACCTTTCTAATTCCCTATCAAATTCTTCATTTTCTCTAAGTATATCTTCCTGTATACTAATATTCTCATTAACCTCTACTTCTTCCTCAGCACAACCACTAATGAAAATTAATAGTGAAACAAAAATAACTGTCAGTTTTTTTATCATTCCTTCTCCCTTTTATTCCTATCTCTTTTTTGAAAATATTCTCTTATAAATTTTTCATCTTCAATTTCTAAATCTTTTTCACCTGCCATTGATTCCAGGTGGTGGGTAAATTCATGCTTAAGAGTCTTCATTAGTTTCTTCCTCAGCTCTTCTTTCGGCAAATTGCCGTATACCCTCTTAAAAGAACCGTAGTATATGGAAATATATCTACCCATAACCCCACCGTGATGGTACTGACCTAAAATATATAGGTTTGTAGCTTGTCTTTTAGGATTTTGCTTAGTCTCAGGTAGGAGTATTATCCCACCGTTAAGCCTTTTGTAAATTTGTTGAGGAAGTTCCTCTGCTATTTCATTAAGCATTTCTTCCATCTCTTTTATACTTATCATTTTACACCTACTTTTATTAAAATAAAAATTCCTTCCATCTTTCTACTTCTTCTTTTCCCTGTTTATAGCCCAAATTATAGCTGTATTCTAATTTTTCATAGTTAGTTTCCTTATAGTCAACAGGCATACTTGCCGGATAAACTAAATAAGCCTTCCCTTCTTTTTCTAACTCTTTTAACTTTTCCATAGTTTTATTATATATAATATGTCTTTTTTCCATCGCTCTTAAAAGTCTAGGATACTCTCTATATAAAATTCTCATTAAGCCTATGAATTTTTTTGGTTCCTTTATATATCCTTTTTCTCTTGTAAGTACTACAAAAAATTTCTCGTACCCGTCTTTTAGTGCGATATCTAAAGCTATTCCTCCTGCTATTCCTCCATCAACATAATATTCTTCTTTATAATAGGTTGGAGGCATAAAAAAAGGAAGGGAAGATGAACATCTGACAATCTTCATTAAATCTGAAATACTTTTAATATCATCTTTAGTAAAATACTTCTGTTTTCCCGTTCTTCTGTTAAATGCACCAATTCTAACCTCTGCAGGATTTTTCTTAAAAGTCTCAAAGTCAAAGGGTAAAAAGGCATCTTCTAGACATGCTTCCTCATAGAGGTATTTAGCGCGAAAAAG
>DPPH01000035.1:1457-3383 GCA_003539375.1 Clostridiales bacterium | reverse complement strand
AAAAGACTTCCAACCTCCAAAATTAGGGTCCTTTACAAAATCAACAAAGGATTTTTTTGCTCTTTCTTTATCTCTAGATACATAGTTTACCGTATGACTAGATCCAGCTGAAATTCCAGCTATGTAATTAAAATAAAGTTTATTTTCAAGTAAATTATTTAGAATTCCGGCGGTGTAGCTTGCACGCATCCCACCGCCTTCAAATATTAATGCCGTATCTTTAATGTTATTTTTAATTTCCATTTATGTCACCTCTTCTACTAAGTCTTTAGTATCCTGGCTTACCTAGTAATTGAAACATATTTTTCTTATAAGCTTCTACTCCCGGTTGATTGAAAGGATTAACTCCAAGTAAATATCCACTCAACCCGCATGATTTTTCTAAAAAGTAAAATAAATATCCTGCATAATATGGATTTAGTTCCGGTATATTTATCATCAAGTTAGGTACTCTACCATCAACATGGGCTTTTATTGTACCTTCCATAGCTTTTTTATTAATATAATCTAAGGTTCTTCCTGAAAGATAATTTAAACCATCTAAATTATCCTTGTCCTCTTTTACCTTGATATCTTTTTTTGATTTACCTACATTCAATACAGTCTCAAAAATATTTTTTCTACCATCCTGGATATACTGTCCCATAGAGTGAAGATCTGTTGTAAAGTTCAAAGAAGCAGGAAATATACCTTTTCCATCTTTTCCTTCAGATTCTCCAAAAAGTTGTTTAAACCATTCTCCAAGATAGAATAAATTTGGTTCGTAATTTACCATGATCTCTATATTTTTATCTTTATTATAAAGAAGGTTTCTTACTACAGCATACTTATAGGCTTCATTATCTTCAAGATGTACATTAGATAAGTCATTAAAAGCATCTAAGGCTCCTTCCATCATTTCATCTATATTTATACCAGCAGCAGCTATCGGCAGCAATCCCACCGGTGTTAATACAGAATATCTTCCACCTACATCATCAGGAATTACAAAACTCTCATATCCTTCATTATCAGCTAGAGTTTTTAAAGCACCTTTACTTTTATCTGTAGTTGCATATATTCTCTCTCCAGCTTTCTCTCCGTACTTATCTTCCATAAATTCTCTAAGAATTCTGAAAGCTAAAGCAGTTTCTGTAGTAGTTCCGGATTTTGATACCACATTTACTGATACTTCTTCATTTTTAATGGTTTCTAAAAGTTCTGAAATATATGTTGAACTGATGTTATGCCCTATATAATATATTTTGGGACCCTTTCTTTTTTCCTTAGGAAGTTCATTATAAAAAGTATGACTAAGCATCTCTATTGCTGCTCTTGCTCCAAGATAAGATCCCCCAATTCCTGCAACTAAAAGTACATCAGAATCTTTTCTGATTTTTTCACCAGCTCTTTTTATTCTTTCAAATTCCTTTTTATCATAATTATTAGGCAAGTCAACCCAACCTACATATTCCGAACCTTCACCAGTTCCTTTATGAAGCATATTGTGACACTGTGTTACCTTTTCCTGCATCTTGTAAACATCATTAGCATTTAAAATGTTTAAAGCTTTGGAATAATCTATACTTATTTTTTTCATTTTATTACCTCCTCAAATACATTCGCAGAAAAACCCTCTAGTAAGATTTTACCTTCCCCTTCTTCATTTGAAAATATATTTTTCCATTTACCTTCCGGCAGTTCTATCTGCTTCTTATCGTTAGATACATTTACCGCGAAAAGAAACTTATCATCATCTTTTATTCTAAAATAGCTAAAGATAGCGCCTTCACAGAAGTAAGGTTTCCACTCACCTTTTTTAAGAATTTCTGATTCTTTTCTGAAATTAAAAATCTTTTTATACCACTCTAAAAGCTCCTTATTTTCTCTACCCCATGGGTAAGTTCTTCTACAGTAGGGGTCTCTAAAGCCTTCCAGTCCAGCTTC
>DPPH01000035.1:502-1143 GCA_003539375.1 Clostridiales bacterium | reverse complement strand
CTTATTTTTCTACCCTTTGGTGCATCACCAAATACAGTAAGAGCTCTTACTGTGTCGTGGGTACCTATAAGGTTCATTAGAGAATAGAAGTATTCTTTAGGATAATTTTCATAAATGGACATTATTCTTCTTAAAGATTCCTCACCACATATATTTCCTAATATGAAGTTGTTAAATATCCTTCTGTAAGGATAGTTCATTACAGAATCAAGTTCATTTCCCAGTAGGTATTTCCTCAATTCTCCGTAACTTTCTTTGTTTGAAGCATCTTCCCATACTTCTCCAATTACTATGCTTTCCTGGTCTGCTTTTTTTGTTTCTTCTTTGAGAGTTCTTATAAATTCATCAGGAATTTCATCGGCTACATCCAGTCGCCAACCCTTTGCTCCTCTTTTTATCCACCGTTTAGCTATACTGTCTTCCCCTGTCAACATATACTCAATATAAGTAGGGTGCATTTCATTTACATTTGGTAAATTTTTAGTACCCCACCAAGCTTCATAATCATCAGGGTATTCATTAAACCTGTACCATTCGTAGTATTTAGAATCCTTGGATTGGTATGCTCCTACTGTATCGTATCTTCCCATTTTATTAAAATACTTGCTATCATATCCTGTGTGGCTAAATACACCATCTAA
>DPPH01000035.1:0-194 GCA_003539375.1 Clostridiales bacterium | reverse complement strand
ACCTTTTCATAATCTCCTGTATCGTATTTGTTGTTTGAGTGGGCTTCAAATATGGGATTCAGGTATATTATACTTACTCCCAATTCTTTTAAATATCCAATTTTTTCTTTAATTCCCTGAAGATTACCCCCGTATATATCCCAGTAAATAATCTCTCCTTTAGAATTCTTTATATATTTATTTTTGTCGTACCA
>DPPH01000016.1 GCA_003539375.1 Clostridiales bacterium | reverse complement strand
GTTACTGGAGTATCAAGAAGTTCTGCCGGAACACATCCACCCGACGGTCCTCCAAGCTGGACAGCTTTAAAAGCCTTGTCTTTTTTTATTCCTCCACCTATATCAAATATTACCTCTCTTAAGGTCATACCCATAGGTATTTCTACAAGACCACCATTTTTTATCTTTCCTGATAGTGCAAACACCTTAGTACCTTTACTTTTCCCTGAGCCTACAGATGCAAATGCTTCAGCACCCTTTGAGATTATCCAAGGTACGTTGGCTAAAGTTTCCACATTATTAATATTAGTAGGTTGTCTCCAGTATCCAGACTGGGCCGGGAAAGGTGGCTTAAGTCTAGGCATACCTCTTTTTCCTTCTAAGGATTCTATCAAAGCAGTTTCTTCTCCACATACAAAGGCTCCTGCTCCTTTTTTAATTCTTAAACTAAAAGAAAAATCAGTACCTAAAATATTTTCGCCAAGGTAATTTTTTTCTTTAGCTTGAGCCATTGCTTTTTCTAATCTTTCTATAGCTAGAGGATATTCTGCTCTACAATATATAATACCTTCACTGGCTCCTATAGCATATCCTCCTATTAACATACCTTCTATGATTCTGTGAGGATCTCCTTCTAGCACACTTCTATCCATAAAAGCTCCCGGATCACCTTCATCGGCATTGCAAACCATATACTTCTGGTCTCCCTTTGATTGTAAAGCTGCATTCCACTTAAACCAAGTTGGAAATCCTGCTCCACCTCTTCCTCTTAATCCAGAATCTTTTATTTCTTGTATTACATCTTCTCTAGTCATTTCATTTAATACTTTAGTTATTCCCTGATACCCACCTTTTTCTAGGTACTCTTCAATCCTTTCAGGGTTTATAACTCCGCAATTTTCCAATGCTATTTTATGCTGTTTAGCAGTGTAATTAGGTGGCTTTTTGCTTGTATAGATAATATTCTCTTCTAATACTTCCCCATCTTTTACATGGCTATCTATTATCTTTTTGGCTATATTTTCATCTACAAATCCGTAAGAATATGTTTCTTCACCATCAACTATATCAACTATAGGTTCGTAAAAACACATACCAATACATCCTGTTTCTTCAATTTCCACGTCTAAATTATATTTTTTTGCCTCATCTTGAAGGGCCTTTAATACTTTTCTTCCACCGGCTGCTATTCCACAGCTACCTAAACCTACTTTAACTTTCATCAGCTTCCCCCTCCAATTCTTTCTTTCTTAAATCCTTTATAACTTTTACAGCCTTGCCCGGTGTCAAATTACCGTAAGCTTCTCCATTTATCATCATAACAGGAGCTAAACTACAGCATCCCAGACAGGCAACATCCTCCACTGTAAACAATCCATCATCTGAAGTTTCTCCTGGATTAATATCTAATTCTTCGCAGATTGCCTTTGATACTTCCTTCGAACCATTAACATGGCAGGCAGTACCCTGACACTGTAAAATCAAATATTTTCCAATTGGATTAAGTCTAAACTGAGTGTAAAAAGTCGCAACCCCGTATATCGTCGCCTTTTTATTATCAGTTTTTTCAGCAAGATAATCCATCCCTTTCAATGGTAAGTATCCGTAGACTTCCTGCATTTCTTGAAGAAGGTTGATTAAATTACCGGCAGATTTACCGTACTTCTCAATCACAGGAGTCATTAGATCTAAGTTTACGTTTTCATCCTTAAAATTCTTTTTTAACTCTCCCACATTGCAATTATCGCACATTACATGAACTCCTTTCATCACTATATAACAATATCTTTAATTCTATTATTTAATCACGGCATTGTCAATTAAATACTTGTGTTTAATAGCGAATACTCAGTTTTTATTAATCAGGATTATTAATTAAACATGTTTATCAGAACTAAAAAAACTACTCTAAATTCTTAAATTTAGAGTAGTTTTTTGTTATCTTACAACTAGGATAGGTTTATTTATGTGATGTACAACTTTATTTGTTACACTTCCCATTAAAAATCTCCTAGTAGCTTTCATACCGTGGGTTCTCATTACAATCAAGTCATAATCTCCATTTTCAGCTTCGTTTATTATTTCAGCAGCAGGATCTCCCACAACTTCTTTAATTTCTGTCTCTATACCTTTTTCATTATACTTTTCTGCTATGCTTTCTAAAGTTCTGTCATCATCTTTCATTGTCGTCATAATTTTTTCAATGTCTACATAAGTATCATTTTGCATTTGACTAAAAACTACCTTTGAATTATCAACATAAAATAGAGTAATTGTACTACCACAGTTTTTGGCAATTTCAACAGCTGCATCTATTACGTCGTATTCATTCTGGTATCTTTCTACAGGCATTAGAATTTTTTTCACTTCTTTCACCTCTTTTCAAATTAACAAAAAATATTAAATTTTTATTTAATGGTGAAATATGATTTCCACCACCTATGACCTACTATTATCTTACTACTAAAATCGGCTTTTTAATATGATGTACTACTTTGTTAGTTACGCTACCTAACATAAATCTTTTTGTAGCTCCCATTCCATGAGTTCTCATAACTACAAGGTCATAATCTCCTTCATCAGCTTCATTAATGATTTCGCTGGCAGGATCACCAACTAATTCTTTAGTTTCAATATTAGAAACTCCCTGTTCTTTATACTTGTTTTTTAACTTGTCCTGTATTTCTTTGGTGTCAAGTTTTTCTGTAAACATTTCTCTATCTATGTATGCTTCATACTGAAGCCTAGAAACTAGCATTTGAGCATTATCTACATGGAATAAAGTGATTTTACTATCAAATTTCTTTGCAATTTCAACTGCTTCTGTAATAACTTCCTGATCCTCTGAAAAATTCTCAACTGGTATTAAAATATTTTTCATTATAAACACCTCTCTTAATTATTTTATATTATTTATCTCTAGAAGTTATTTTCTATTCATTATATATTTACCACT
>DPPH01000242.1:3485-6903 GCA_003539375.1 Clostridiales bacterium | reverse complement strand
TTTTTTTGCACTCTACCATATCTATTTTATTATCAAATAATCCAAAAACACTTGATCCGCTTCCAGACATTAAAGACAACCTAGCTTTACTTTTAATCATAGCTTTTTTAATATTTTCAACTTCTTTAAACTCTTCAAATACAATTTTTTCTAAATCATTTTTTAAGTAGGGTATTATTTCTTTTTCTTTGCTTCTTTTATATAATTCCAATATACTATTTGTATTATCATGGCTTAAGTCTTCTTTTTTCACTTTTGAGTAAACATAGGGAGTAGATATGCTTATCTTTGGTTTAACTAGCAAGATATTATTCCAGGTGAAATTCTTTATTTTTTCAGTAATATCCCCTTTTCCTGTTACGTAAGAGGTTCCATCTTCTAAGAAAAAATGCACATCTGTTCCAATTTTGTCGGCAATCTTATGTTTGAGTTCTTCTTTCATGTTTAAATCCCACATCTTGTCTAAAGCTTCTATAAGAGCAGCAGCATCACTGCTTCCTCCTCCTAAACCAGCTTCATGGGGAATCCTTTTATTTATAAAGATTTTTATTCCTTTATTGATTCCAAATATCTCTTTTATTATTTCTGCTGCTTTATAAACTGTATTTTTCTGATCTTTAGGAATACTCTTAATATTCGAATCTATTTCTATACCTTTAACAGACTCTTCTAAGGTTAATTCGTCATACAAATCTATATTTTGCATTATAGATTTTATATCATGATATCCATCTTGCCTTTTGTTTACAAGTTCAAAGTAAAGGTTGATTTTTCCAAAAGCTTTGATTTTTGTTTTTTTCATACAATCCTTCTTTTTGTTTAAATTGTTGCTATACAAAGATTTATTAAATTATTATGAAACTTAATATTCAATATAGCATTTTGTATACTGAATATTATACCATAGATGTTTTTAATTATCATTAAAGTTTAAATTTTTTTATTTTTGTGAATAAAAATCGATTTTATGGGTATAATATTAATACAATAACAGATACTTCTTTTCTTAAATCTAATTATCTTAGATGAAGAATTTAAAAAAGGGTAGAGTTCAAGAATTTTAGAACAGCCAAGATTGTTTATTAAATAAAAGTTCCGATAAGTTAATTAGAAAAGAACAAGAGTAACTGTTTAAATATATTCTGACCTCAGAGTATAAATAACTAGAAAGGGTGATACCACCAAAAGGAGAAGAGATGACTAGAGAATTTTAGAATCCGGTTCTTACGCTAGTTTAGTAGGAGCCGGATTCTATTTTTTTGTAATTTTCATATCTTCATAAATTATTAATTATTTATTTATATCATCTAAATTACTTTTCAAATTCCCTTCCTTATAATGTAAGTGTAAAAAGAAATTTTTTCTTATATACACCCTCTAATATAATATTAGATTAATAGATTCCCCCTATTAATAAAAAAATTATAAGGCGATCCCTTATAATTTTTTTATATTAAATTATTATTTTTCAAAAAACTCTCTATCCTAATCAAAAGGCTATCTATATTTCCATCTTCCTCAGCCATAGTTTCTATAGGACACATACCTGTTTGGTCTCTATTTTTTATATAGGGTACAAGTTTTTCTTTCTCTATATAAATATTTTCATTTTCCAATACTTCTAGAGAACTTTTAGATATAACTTTTGCAAATAAATTTTCTATCTTCCCTCTTACATATAATAATGCTGCTCCTTTACCTACTATTTTGTCTGCCGCAGAAGCTCCATAAAGCTTTTCTTCATGGTTCATCAAAGCTATATATAAAGGCTTAATACCTCTTTCTTTGCTCTTAAAAAAACATTCCCCATCTTTAACTATAGCAAGGGTAAGGTTGTCTTTTTCAAGTATTTCTTTTGCTATTTTCAAATCACTCATATAATCTCCTTTTTTAATTCTTAAAATATTCTTATCTATTATAACAAATAAATATTATTTAAACAATTTGTAATTAGAGCCCATTTACCCTTGATTTTTTCTACTAATAAGTAATATAATAATAAAGTAGTCGATAATTAAAAAGCCTGGTTAGGAGAGGTTCCTATACAGATATATGCCACTGCCCAGAAACATCCAGAGATGCCAATGGGTCAGCTGAAATAATCGAAAAGGTTATATCTAATGTGGTTGGTAAAACCTATGCTGTATAGTGCTAAAACCCAACAGGGATGGTTTACATTCCTTATGCCTCCAGGTATAAGGTTTTTTTATGAAATTTGAAAGGATGTGAAGAAATAGTGGACGTCAGGCCTTTGGGCTGTTTATATTTTAAAAAAATCAATAAGAACCACCCTCTGTATTCTTCACAAGTTAACCTTGTTTGTTGATATAGAGGGCTAAATATCAACAAAAGAGGTGAAGGTATGATAAATATTTTTAAAACGGTAGATAAGAATCTTTTTAAACTAGAAAAGATTGAAGATGATGCTTGGATAAGCTTAGTTAATCCAAGTGAAGAAGAAATAGATTTTGTAAAAGAACAACTAAATATTGAAATGGACTTTCTAAGAGCTGCGCTAGATGAAGAAGAATACTCTCGTATCGAGGTAGAAGATGAGCACGTCTTAATTTTGATTGATATGCCTACGGCAGATAAAGAAGATGAACACCTTGTTTATTCGACACTACCTTTTGCTATTATCCTTACGGAGAAAAACATAGTAACGGTGTGTTTAAAAGATTCATACATAATTGATCAATTTGAAAAAAACAGCGTTCGTTCTTTTTATACAACTAAAAGATACAGATTTGTACTTCAAATTTTATTTAAAATATCAAAAAGATACTTGCTTTATCTAAAGCAGATTGATAGAATGAGCTCTGATGTGGAAAGACAGCTTCATAGATCTATGAAAAATAGAGAGCTAATACAACTTTTAGATTTAGAGAAATCTTTAGTTTATTTTACAACAGCTCTTAAAGCCAATGAAATAGTATTAGAAAAAATGATGAGATTAGATGCTATCAAGCTATATGAAGAAGATGAAGACCTTCTTGAAGATGTTATTATTGAAAACAAACAGGCCATAGAAATGGCAACAATATATTCCAACATCCTTAGCGGTATGATGGATGCTTTCGCATCGGTAATATCTAATAATCTTAACGTAGTTATGAAGATCCTAACATCAATTACAATAGTTATGGCTATACCAACTATGATTGCAAGTTTTTACGGAATGAACATTGCCTGGTTGCCTATTGCAAATAGTCCAAATGCCTTTTGGGTTATATTAGGTGTTTCAGGTGGATTGTCTTTAGTAGCGGGATTGGTTTTAGCTTTTAAGCGAATGTTTTAATTTTAAAGGAGAGATATTTATGAGTATGTCAGAAAAAATGCTGGACATGGAGAATTGGGCTGTAGTAGGTGCTTCAAATAAGCATCATACCTACGGATATAAGTTATATAAAAAATTAAA
>DPPH01000242.1:666-3199 GCA_003539375.1 Clostridiales bacterium | reverse complement strand
ACCTATCCTTCTCTAAGGGATTTAGACGAAGAAGTAGATGTAGTAAATTTTGTAGTAAATCCAAGTATAGGAATAGAAATTCTTAAGGAATGTATAGAACTGGGAATTAAAAATATCTGGCTTCAACCGGGAACAAGAAGTCAGGAAATAAAGGATTTAGCTAGGGAAAATGAAATAAACGTAGTTAATTCCTGTGTACTAGTAGAACTTTAAAATGTGCTTATTAAAGCACATTTTTTATTTCATTATATGTAGTTAAAATAGAGAACCTCTATCTTTTAATACTATGCCTTCTTTTGACACTAATGAATTGAAAACATGTATTTTAACCCCACTTTTTTTAGCCTTAATCAAAGCATTAGAAAAATCCGGATCCATTTCAAAATTTGGTGTAAATTCCAAAACTTTATCCATTTGTATAAGGAAAAAGATGTTTCCCTCATAACCTTCTTCTACTGCATCTATCATTTCAAGTACATGTTTGGTACCCCTTGTAGTTGGAGCATCGGGAAATTTAGTTATACCATCTATTTCTAATGTAACCCCTTTTATCTCTACAAAACCTTTCTCCCCGGACTTTCTTTCGTAATACAAGTCAAACCTGGATTTTTGATAGGTTTTTTCTTTTTTTAAAACTTTCAAGTCTTTAAAGTAATCAATCTCTCCTGATTTTACTGCCTCATAAACAACTTTATTAGGTGCCTGAGAATCAACATTTATCAGCATATCTTCTTTATAAGCGCTTATCAAAGAATACCCGGTTTTCCTGTTGGGGTTATCTGATTTTTCAAGATATATTTTCGCTCCTTCCTGGAATATCTCTTTACATCTTCCAGTATTTTTTACATGTACCCTTTCCTTCTTGCCATTTATCCTTACATCGGCTATAAATCTATTGATTCTTTTTACAAATATTCCTTCGACTATATTTTTATAATTCATCCTATTCCTTTTCTTCTACTATTATTTCATTTACTTCTACAATTTTTGTATCCCTTATTGTATACCTTAGTATTGGAAAGAAAATATATAAAGATAGGAGAGCGATAATTATAATTATAATTAAAACAATCACAGACCTGCTTCTTTTTTCGACTTTGAAGGCAAAATTATTTTCAGAATTATCTTCCACCACATTTGTAGTGTTACTGCCGCAAAGATGACAAACTTTCTCTCCAGCTTCTAGTTGACTTCCGCAAAAAGGACATTTCCTACTGGACATCTCTTTTTTCTCTATTACATCATTTTCCTTATTAGTTATAGTAAATCCCTTATCTTCCAATGTTTTTTTTGTCTTTATCTTATTACCGGTATTTTTGGTAGCTTCCAAACCATCTTTAATAAGTTTATTAATATCAATTTTAATTTTAATCTACCTCCTAATCAATATAGTTAATTTTTACATATCTTGAACCTGTTAGAAAAAGCATAGCTTGATAAAACAGTTTAAATTCAAGCACATCTCCAACTTTTATCTCTCTTTCTACATCGTGAACATCCACTATAGTATGGTCGCTGCTTGATCCCATAATTTTCATTCTTTCATCTATAGGTTCTAATTTTTTAGAGTCTCCTGTATCTTGATTTCCTAAAGCTAAAATAACCCTTTTCCTATTGCCTTTATCTTCATATACAGGTTTATTTCCAAAAGCATCGACGCACATCTTACCAATAGGATGGGTCGGTTTTATATTTGATTCTACTACTTGTGCCTTACAAATAAAGGTATCAGTTTTTAACCCTTCAATATCAGTATCCCAGTATTTAGGAAGGTCCATAGCATTTATTATGCCTTCCCCTACTCTCAGATGATTGATTTTTTCAGGTATTTCCCCTCTATATACTAGAGGTAAGGTTGTAGTTCCTCCTCCGGAAATAATATCTAATTTTCTTCCAATTTCTTTTTCTACTTTTTCAGCGGTTTCAGATAACTCAATCATGTTTTCCCTTGTAGGTGCTATAGAGCCATAGCAGCTGAGATTAGTTCCTATTCCTTCAAGATATATATTTTCAAGGTCTTCAGTATATCTACAAAGTTCTATGAATTCATCTCTTTTAAATACCCCTTCTCTCAAATCTCCTAAATCTCTCATAAGTATTACTCTATGAGTTTTGTTAGGTTTTTTTGCCATCTCATTTATTTTTTCTAAGGTTTCTTTATTTGAATTTAAGCTTATATCGCAGTATTTAACCAGATCTTCTATTTCACTCATCATAGGTATCCTAAGAAGTAAAGTTTCGGTTTTTATGTTTTTTCCCTTCATCTTCTGTAATTGATCAATTCTAGAACTTGCCAGGTTCATTGCTCCCCCTTCGAGGATTTTCTCTGCAACTTTTGGTAGACCGTTAAAGCCTTTTATTACTCCAGATATTTTTATATCATGTTTTCTACACATGTTGACAATCACTTCTGTATTATTTTTTATTGTTGATAAATTTATATCTAATTGTGGATAAATCACTTTAATCCTCCTTATTCTTTTCAATACCATAATTATAACATATTATTTGAAAGTTATTAACTGATGAGTTT
>DPPH01000242.1:0-403 GCA_003539375.1 Clostridiales bacterium | reverse complement strand
GTTATCTTATCCACAATAAAAACCCTTGATTTCCAATAATAATCAAGGGTTTTCCACATTTATTTGACTTTTACACAGGCTTTTCCACAATTTTGTGGGAAAACTCCTATTTATCAAGTACCTTCTTAATCTTTTCCACAGCCCAATCTATCTCTTCTTTAGTAATCACAAGAGGCGGAGCGAATCTTATGACAGTTTGGTGAGTTTCATGAGCTAATACTCCTTCTTCTTTAAGTTCATCACAGTACTCACCTGCATGGTGGTCAAACTCTATTCCTATCAATAAGCCTTTTCCTCTTACTTCTATAATATGAGGATTATTTATTTCTTTAAGTTTATCCATGAAGTATTTTCCTTTTTCTTGAGCCATTTCTACATAGTTATCTTCAACTAGTGCATCCAT
>DPPH01000024.1:1373-3659 GCA_003539375.1 Clostridiales bacterium | reverse complement strand
TCTTTTACATATTCAAAGCCTTTACCTTCAACAGGGGTTTTTGCTTTGACTCCTCCTATTATTTTAGGTGCTATAAAGGTGATGACCTTATCTACCAGCTTTTCTTTTATTATACTTTCATTAAGGGTGCTGCCACCTTCTACTAGGACACTGTCTATGCCTTTATCGCCTAAATATTTGAAAAGGTAGTTTAAATCAATTTGATTATTTTTAGTAGGAGTGATTACTACTTCTACTTTTTTAGATTCAAGTTGTTCTTTTTTATGTTTTGGTATTTTGCTTGTCGTTGCTAAAATGGTTTTTGTCCTTGAAGTACTGTTGATTACTTTAGACTCTAGGGGAATTCTACCTTTTGAATCTACAATTACCCTAATAGGGTCTGTACCATCTTTGTCCTCTAGTCTTGTTGTAAGTAGAGGATCATCTGCTAGGACTGTCCCGATTCCTACCATAATTGATGAAACTTTGTGTCTTAACTGGTGAACGTACCTGCGAGATTTTTCATTGGATATCCATTTTGAATCTCCGGTATATGTTGCTATCTTGCCATCTAAGGACATTGCAGTTTTTAAAATGCAGAATGGAATTTTATCTTTTATGTATTTTAGAAATATTTCGTTTAGGTCTTCAGCTTCTTTTTTTAAGATTCCTGTTTCTACTTCTATACCAACTTCCTTTAATATTTGTATTCCTCTACCGGCAACTAGAGGATTCGGATCTTCCATTGCTATAACTACTTTTTTTATACCTTCTTTTACTATCCTTTCGGAACAGGGAGGGGTTTTGCCGTAGTGGGAGCAGGGTTCTAATGTTACGTACATATCTGCACCGGTTACATCTTCTTCTGCATTTAAGAAGGCATTAACTTCTGCGTGGTTTTCACCGTACTTTTCGTGGTAACCCTCACCGATAATTTTTCCGTTTTTTACTATTACAGCTCCGACTAAAGGGTTTGGACTGGTATGGCCTTCTCCTAATTTTGCTAGTTCTAAAGCTCTTTTCATATATTTTTCTTCCAAAAGATCACTTCCTTTTAATCATATAAAAAAACCTGAAGGGAAATTCCTTCAGGTTGTATTTCAAGTTAAAAGTATAAACTTTACAAAAAGCATACACTTGTATCATTCTTCTCCCATCCAGACTTTACTGTCGGTACTGGAATCTAACCAGTTCAACCTGTTAAGGTTCGCGGACTATACCGCCGGTCGGGAATTTCACCCTGCCCTGAAGAAACTATTTAATTTCCTATAAGATAACATTTTCACAGATTATTGTCAAATATATTTTTCCTATATTCATTATTGTTTTTTGTGCTTTTTCATCATTTCTTCTTTTAAAGTTTTTAGGTCTTTGTTATTTCTTGCTCTAGAATAGGCTTCATTAATCACATCGAAGGACATTTTCATTCCCTCTTTGTCTGTATCAAAATCCATTGAGTAGTCATCTTTGATACCGTAACCTCTCCCGGTTAATACTGCATCCTGGTTTGCTGCTAAAAATATAAATTTCCAGTTGTATTTATCTTCGTGTATTTTTATCTTTCTCTTGATATTAAGAGTAGAATATTCCTTACTGGAATTTTCCATACCATCTGTCAGGATAGCTACTATTACATTGTCAGGAGTTTCTGCTTTTTCTAGATTAGCATGTCTTAAATCAGCCCTGTCTATAGATATACCTATTGCATCATTAAGGGCGGTCATACCTCCAGGTACGTAACTCCTATAAGTTAGTTCGTCGGCGTATTTGATATTTTTCCCTTGGTACATTTCGTAGAATTCGTGGTCAAAGAGATTTAGAGTAATTAGTGCATCTCCTTCTTTGTTTTTTTGATCTTTAAGAAAGGAATTAAATCCTCCCACTGCATCATCTCTTATTGATGCCATTGATCCGCTTTTGTCTATTATACAGATTATTTCTGTTAGATTGTTGGTTTTCATTTTTGATTCCTCCTATATTTATTTATTTTTCATCTTTAGTATACATTTATTTGTATTATTTTAATTGGCTGGGGAAACCAATATGTAATTTCTAATTATTTTTTCCTTATTTATATATTTGGTGTATAATTAAATTATAAATTATTTGGAGGGTCTAAAATGCTACTTATGAAGGGTGACGAACTTAATAAAAGATTAAAAAAATTAGTAGAAAAATACAAAGAAAATCTTAAAGAGTACATTTTTGATTTATATTATGAAGAAAAATATGAAGACCTTAGATCAGAAATAGAAATCGTTAGATCTCTTAAGGCTGACAGTGATATGAAGCTTAAAGAAATAAATA
>DPPH01000024.1:0-1047 GCA_003539375.1 Clostridiales bacterium | reverse complement strand
CGAAGACATTATGTAAAAAGCAATATGTCTCAAGTGAAGTTAGCAAATGAAGCTAATGTTGAATATACTACTCTGAATAAAATTTTAAATAATAGAAGAGATGTAGATAGTATAAGTAAGGATTATATCATTAAGCTTTGTTTAGGTTTAAACCTAAATATAAGAGAAAGCCAGGAACTTTTAATGTCTGCAGGATATGTTTTGTTAGGTATAAATGAAAGAGAGTTGTTTATAAGAGCGGCTATTCAAGAAGGACTAAGCATCACAGATACAAATCTAGTCTTAGATATAAATAATATGAAGTTATTGTAGTAAATTTAAAATTTAAATAATAAAAACTAAGGAGAATAATAAGATGAAATTAAATACTGAATTATTTAAAAAGTTGTGCGATACTGTAGGAGTTTCAAGCAATGAAGATAAAATAAGAGAAATAATAGAGAAAGATATAAAGGATTATGTTGATGAGATAAAAATAGATGTGTTGGGAAATCTAATAGCTCACAAGAAGGGTAAAGGTAAGAAAATAATGCTGGCTGGACACATGGACCAGATAGGTTTTATGGTTAGTGAAATTACAGAAGATGGGTTTATTAAGTTTTCGCCTATAGGCGGTTTGATACCTTTTACATTAATTAGTCAGAGAGTGGTTTTTGATAATGATACTATAGGTGTAATTGTGCCGGGAAATGATTTTGAAAAATCAGGTAAATTATCTGAATTAAATGTGGATGGACTTTTCATAGATATTGGAGTAAGCAGTAAAAAGGATGCAGAAGCTAAAGTATCAGTAGGAGATTTGGGAACTTTTGAATCTACTTTTTACGAAGATGATGAGAAAATTATTACTAGAGCTATAGATGATAGGGTAGGATGTTTTGTACTGGCTGAAGTAGCTAAGGCTAATGTAGATACGGATATGGATGTTTATTATGTCTTTACTGCTCAAGAAGAATTAGGTATAAGAGGTGCAAAGACTTCAGCCTTCGGAATAAATCCGGATTTAGCTGTAGCAGTAGACATAACTCCTTCTGGAGATGCCCCGGG
>DPPH01000213.1 GCA_003539375.1 Clostridiales bacterium | reverse complement strand
TTTATATCTGCAAATACTATTTTAGCACCTCTTAATACAAAAGCATTGGCCGTAGATACAAAGGTATAAGAAGGCATAATAACTTCATCTCCTTCTTTAATATCACATAATAAGGCAGCCATTTCTAAAGCATCTGTTCCAGAGGGAGTTAAAAAAAATTTCCCTCCTCCAAACTTTTTTTCTATTAAAGCAGATGCTTTTTTAGAATAGTATCCGTCTCCAGATATTTTTCCTCTTTCAATTGCTTTTTTTATATATTCAAGTTCTCCACCTAAATAGCAGGGTTTATTAAAAGGTATCATTTGTATATATCTCCAGCTAATTCTTTAAGCTTCTTTTCATTTGATATGCTTATTATCCTTCTGTTTCGTCTTATTAATCCTTCATCTTCCAATTCTTTTAGTGCTCTATGAAGGTGCCTATAAGTTGTACCTAAGTATTCAGCTATTTCTTTAAAGCTGTCTTTTAAGATTATTTCTTTCTTTCCAGTGTTGTGCATCCATAAAAAACTTGCCAACCTATTTTTTAAGGGGTATAAAAGATTAAATGCACTCTGTGTCGATAAGTCATTTAATTTTTCTGTAAGAGTTCTTATTATATACCTTAAAAATGGAGGATAGTCCATAACTTTATCCTTCAAAACTTCAACAGGTATAGATAATAAGTAAGAGTCTGTGATAGCATCTACTGGATTTGTTATTTTTAGATCTTTAAACAACTCTACTTCTCCAATAGAGTCGAATTTTGTGTAAAAACTCAGTAAAAGAGACCTACCATTTTCTTGAAATGTGTAGACTTTTAGCTTGCCTTCTACAAAAAAATATAGTTTTTCTAGTTTTTCTTCTGCTTGTAAAATATTCTCCCCAGAATCATATTTTACCAGCTGCAGTTGATTAATAATGTCTTCAGGTAGTATGTCTTTTATACTGTATTTTTCTATGTATTTTTCTTTTCTTCTTTTATCATCTAATATTTTCAACACAACACCTCCCATATACATGAATTTTAACATATTATTAATTTTATTTAAATAGGACTAATGTCATAATATGATTTTTTTTAGTATGCTATGATATAATATGCTTATGATAAGAAAAAGGAGAAATTATGGTTAAATTTAGTGCTTTTCTTGCAGGAATATTGATAATATTTGTAAACTACTTTAACAGTGTTATGGGTCAGGAATCCTCCGTTTTTTTCGCGGCTTCCTATTACCATGTATCTGGATTTGTTATTTTTACTATTATTTTATTCTTGAGAAAAGAAAGTTTTATAGATTTCAAAAAATTACAGTTAAGATATTATCTACCTGGATTGTTTAGTGTTTTTACAATACTGATAGCGTCTTTTACTATGCCCGTAATTGGTGCTACTATGCTTATGGCCTTTAATCTTATAGGTCAAACTATTACGTCAAACCTTATAGACCACTTCGGTCTTCTAGGTATGCCTAAACGTCCTTTGGAAAAGAAAAAATTAATCGGATATTCTATTATACTTTTGGGTATAATAATAATGTTTCTATAGAGGTGTAAAATGATTTATTATTTATTAGCTTTATTTATGGGAGTCATCGTAGTAATAACTCCTGTTTTAAACGGTCAATTAACTTTAAGAACATCTACATACAAAACCGCCCACCTATCTTTTTTAGTGGGAGGACTTTCTGCAACAGCTATATTTTTAATTTTTGGTAACTCAATAATTGGTACTGGGTTTTTATCTAATACTCAACCTTTATACTATTCAAGTATATTTTTTGGAGTGTTTTTGATACTACTAATGAACTACTATTCATCTAGAATTCCTGCTTTTTTAATAGTTATTATCCCTTTTGTAGGCCAGACTATTACAGGAGTTTTGGTAGATTACTATTTGATAGATAAATTTAGTTTGACTAAATTAATAGGTGCAGGAGTAATACTGTTAGGACTTTATATAAACGCTCAAATTGAAAAAAGAGATCGAAAAAAGAGATTAATTAAAGAGAATCAAGGAGGTAATTAATATGAAATTCGGCCACATTGGAATCAAAGTCACAGACAAGGAAGAATTTGAATTTGTTCAGAGAATAGAAGAATAATATTAAGGCGAAGATTTTCTAAATCTTCGCCTTTGATTTATATATTGGTTTTCTTGTTTTCAGAATCTTTATTTTCTTCAACTTTTTCAGATTTTTCTAATCCACTTTTGTCTTCTTTAGAATCTTTTTTCTTTTTCTTTCCTTTAGGTTCCTTAGGCTTTTTATTTCTGCTGTAAATCAAGAAAAGTATTATCATAATTGCAAATACTATAAGAGACACGTAGCATAAAGCTATTCCAAAAAAACTAGGGCAGGTCCCTGGGTTAAGCATTTCTCTAAATGTAAAAAATAATCCTAAAACAAAACCAATTATACCTCCCGGAATAAATAGTATACCAGCTCTTTTTTTCATTCTAGTTGAAAGAAAAACCAACAAAAATGCAAGCATTACTAAGTAGCAGGCAGGAATATCGAAAAAATCAGGACAGTATCCCGGTTGTATAAAGTTTCTAACAATTAAAAATGCTGAAAAAGCAATTCCTACTAGTGAAAATAAAGTGTTTATTTTTCTCAAAAAATCTTTCATAATTACCTCTTTTCTCTAAATCTAGTGAATTTAAAATTATTATTACTGTTATATTATATACCCAGTTTTAGAGATATAATAATTATAATTTAATTGTAAACTCTGCTCCCCCTAATTCACTTTGGGTTACACTTATTTCCCCATTTATTTTAAGAAGATTACTTCGAGTAATGTATAAACCTAAACCCTCTCCTTCTTCAGTCATTGTGCCTCCACGATAATAAGGTTGAAATATTTTATCTGTATCTTTCTCATTAATACCTTCACCATTATCCTCTACTTTAATAATAATACCATCTTTTTCAAGTAGAGTTATTCTGACCTTTCCTTCTTCTTTCGTGTACTTATAAGCATTGGATAGAAGATTGTATATACTTTGATTTATGATGCCTCTATCCGATTTTATAAAAATATTGTCTTGAATTTTTTTAGATATTTCTATATTTTTGTTATTGAATTGCAGTTCCATACCCTTAATTATTTTAATTATTTCTTCAGAAAGATTAAATTCTTCAACTTCAATATCTTCTTCTTTTTCTTCTA
>DPPH01000157.1 GCA_003539375.1 Clostridiales bacterium | reverse complement strand
ATATTCTATTATGTAAACCTTCGCTAATATCATAAATTTTTTCAAGATATCCAGGGCCCTTTTGAATTATAATATGTTTAATAGAAGAAAAGTATAATCCTAAATTGTTAAATTTTGAATAATTATCATAGAAATTATTAATTTCAAGTAATGATTCATTGGGAACAGACTTCACTATATTTGAAATATGATTTTGATTCAAAGATTTTCTTAATGCTGTAGCACTAGAATACTTTCCTTTTATGTTTGTTGACTTATAATCACTACCGACTCTTTTAATATTATAAGGAATAATACTACTATTAAAATCCTTTAATTTTTTCAAATATTCCAATCCCAAGATGTTGTTAGATTTAAGAAGTTTATCAGAGTTAAAATGTTTTTTTAAGGATAAGTCGTATGATTTTGGATAGGAATTTCCACTATTAAGATACTTAGAAAAATTATCTTTAAATTCTTGAGTATAAATATAATCTCTTACAGAAATCAAAAAATCTAAATCTTTGGTTTCAGAACCAAAACATAGATAATTTATATTAAGTTTATTAAATATGTAAACAGCACCTTTTGAAAACATATCTGCATTTTGGGTAGAATAGGGTAAAGGGAGTTCTAAAACAAGATTTGCTCCATTCAATAGGGCAACCTTACTCCTAGTCCACTTATCAACAATAGAAGGTTCTCCCCTTTGAACAAAATTTCCACTCATTAAAATAATTATGGCATCTGGATTTAGTTTTTCTTTTACTGTATCAATCAAATATTTGTGCCCATTGTGAAATGGATTAAACTCAGAAATTATACCTACTGTTTTCATAACTACCTCCATATGATAGTATATAATAAAATAAGGATATCAACAATTATTAAAGTTGATTTTTTTTAGAATATATATTAATATATATTAGTCAGTTATAATAAAATGGAGGTAATAAAATGAATGTATTGGTAATTAATTGTGGAAGTTCGTCACTAAAATATCAACTTATTAACATGGAAAACGAAGATGTTTTGGCAAAAGGATTAGCAGAGAGAATAGGACTTGATGGAGTAATTAAACATCAAGCAGAGGGTAAAGAAGAAGTTAAGCTGGATGATAAACTTAATAATCACAAGGATGCAATCAAAGTTGTTTTAGACTTACTTGTAGATGAAAAAGTTGGAGCGATAAAATCCCTTGATGAGATTGATGTAGTTGGACACAGAGTTGTACACGGTGGAGAAAAGTTTGCTGGATCAGTAATCATAAACGATGAAGTAATATTAGCAATGGAAGACTGTATTGACTTAGCACCTCTACATAACCCACCAAACATCACTGGAATAAAAGCATGTCAGGAGTTAATGCCTAATGTAACTATGACGGGTGTATTTGATACAGCTTTTCACCAAACAATGAGTAAAAAAGCATATATTTATCCACTACCATATGAACTTTATGAAGAATTAGGCGTTAGAAAATATGGTTTTCATGGAACTTCTCATAAATATGTAGCTAACAGAGTGGCTGAACTTATAGGAGAAGACATTGAAGATTTAAAAATTGTGACCTGTCATCTTGGTAATGGTGCTTCAGCAACGGCTATTAGAGGTGGAAAATCAGTAGACACGAGTATGGGATTAACACCATTAGAAGGACTAGCAATGGGTACAAGAAGTGGAAGTATAGATCCTGCAATAATAACATTTTTAATGAATAAAAAGAATATGACAATTGATGAAGTAGATGAATTATTAAATAAAAAATCTGGAGTTTTAGGTATCTCAGGAGTTAGTAATGATTTTAGAGATATTGAGAAAGCTGCAGAAGAAGGTAATGAAAGAGCACAACTGGCTCTTGATAAATTCTATTACATTGTTAAAAAATATATAGCTAGTTACACAGCAGCCATGGGTGGTATAGATGTTTTAGTATTTACTGCTGGCCTAGGAGAGAACTCTATAGAAGCAAGAAGAGCAATATGTGAAGATTTAGAATATTTAGGAATAGAAATTGATGATGAAAATAATAACGTAAGAGGAAAAGAGCAGCTAATATCAAAAGAAGGTAAGAAAGTAAAAGTATACGTTATACCTACAAACGAAGAATTAATGATAGCACGTGAAGCTATAGAGATATTAGGAAATAAATAAAACTTGACAATCTTAAGCTTTTTATTTATAATTTTTCTTGCACTTGAGGTGATAATATGAAAATATCCCTATTAAAATTTATTGAGGGAAAAGAAAAAAAGCTAGAGATTAAAAAAAATATTGAAAATTTAAACATTGAGGGTATAACCTTCACAGAGCTTGTAAAAATATCACTGGAAATATATAAAGTCGATGATGATATAAATGGTAGCATTGAGGTTGAATTTGAGTATACTGAAGAATGCTCAAGATGTTTAAAGAAATATACAAATAAGATTATTGATAAAGCAGACATCTTTATAAGTTCATCAAAGGATGAATTAGAAGATGAGAGTGTAGATTATTATAACATTCTACAAAAAAATGGAGAGATAAATATTGAAGATTTGTTAAAAGAGATATTCAATATTAATAGACCATTAAAACCACTATGCAGCGTAAATTGTAAAGGATTATGCCCGAAATGTGGAGTAAACTTAAACGAAGAAGACTGCAATTGTGATAATGAAAAAATAGACCCAAGAATGGGTAAACTTAAAGAGTTGTTGGACAAGGAGGTGTAAACATGGCAGTACCAAAGCGTAAAACGTCTAAAGCAAGAAGAGATAAAAGAAGAACAGCAAAAGAAAGAATTAAAGTAACAGGATTTACAGAATGTCCTCAATGTCATGAAATGAAGTTACCGCATAGAGTTTGTCAAGAATGTGGTTACTATGATGGAAGGAATGTATTAGATAAGGAATAAGAAGATGGCTTTTAAAGCTGTCTTTTTTATTGCAAATTAATATCTTCTAATGTATACTTATTTTTGAACATAATAATTGGGGTGAAGATATTGAAAATAGTAGTAGACGCCATGGGTGGAGATAATGCTCCTGAAGAAATAATAAAAGGAACACTTCAAGCTGTAGAGGAACTTAATGTAAAAGTTCTGCTCGTGGGTAAAGAAAATTTAATAAAAGATAGTATTGATAGGTACGGTAAGAGTTTTAATAAAAAATTAGAAATAATTAATGCTGATGACATAATTACTAATGAGGATAAACCAGTTAAGGCTATAAGGAGAAAAAAAGAATCTTCTATGGTTGTTGGTCTAAATCTTATAAAAGAAAAAGAAGGAGATGCTTTTGTTTCTGCAGGAAATACTGGAGCCCTACTTAGCGGTGGACTTTTTATTGTAGGTAGAATTAAAGGTATTGAAAGACCTTCCTTAGCTCCTATTATTCCTACTATAGTTGGAAATAGTATACTCTTAGACGTTGGAGCAAATGCCGACTGTAAACCAGAATTTTTATATCAATTTGGTATTATGGGAAGCATATATGCTGAAAAAGTTTTAAATAAAGATAATCCTAAAGTAGGACTTATAAATATAGGCACAGAAAAAACAAAGGGTAGTAAACTGTATATAGAAGCCCACAAGTTACTTGAAGAATCGGACTTAAATTTTATCGGCAATATTGAGTCAAGAAATCTATTAAATAGCGAAGCAGATGTCCTAGTTTGTGATGGATTTGTAGGTAATATTGTGTTAAAATTAACAGAAGGACTTACAAAAGAATTAATGAATCAAATAAAAGTTGAGTTAAAAAGCAGTATAAGGGGAATGATTGGTGGAGCATTAATTAAAAACTCAATGAGAGAATTAAAAAGTAAATTTGACTATAACGAATATGGTGGAGCACCGTTATTAGGTCTAAAATCACCAGTTATAAAAGCTCATGGAAGCTCTAAGGCTAGAGCATTCAAAAATGCAATTAGACAAAGTAAAATTTTCTATGAAAGTAATTCTATAAAGTTTATAGAAGAAAAAATAAATAAGGAGGATTAAATTGGAACTACAAGAAATAAAAAAAATTATTATTGAAAGATTAAACCTAGATGAAAACACAGAAATAACGATGGAAACTTCCTTTGTAGATGATTTAGATGCTGATTCAATTTCCTTAGTAGAGTTAATAATGGGACTTGAAGATGAATACGGAATAGAGATTGAAGACGAAGATGCAGAGAAAATCAAAACTGTTAAAGATGCAATTGATTATTTAGAAAGTATTGAATAAAGTCCTGTTATGCAGGACTTTTAAAATTAATAATATTAAATAATTATTGACGAGTGATTAACTCTACAGTTAGTTAGTTGTCTTTAATTATGGGGAGGATTAATGATAGGCAATTTCAACAAACTCCAAAAGGAGTTAAATTATGAATTTAACAACTTGGAATTATTAGAGGAAGCGGTAACTCACAGTTCTTATTCTAATGAATTTCAAGAGAATATCAACTGTAATGAAAGACTGGAGTTTTTAGGAGATGCGGTTATTGAATTAATAATTAGCACTTATCTATTTAAAAAATTTAATAAATATCCCGAGGGAAGACTTACTAGGTTAAGATCAAAAATTGTATGTGAAGAAGCATTATACGATATTGCTACAAACTACAATATAGGAAAATATCTTAAACTCGGCAAAGGGGAAGAAGCCACGGGAGGTAGAGAGAGAAAGTCTATTTTAGCTGATTCTGTTGAGGCGATTATTGCAGCAATATACTTAGATAGCAATTATGAAAATGCTGAAAAACTAGTTTTAAAACTATTTGATGACTATATAAAAAGAGCAGAAGATGGCAAGTTAAACTATGACTATAAAACAAAACTTCAGGAAGTAGTTCAGAGCATAAATAATACTAATAGAATTTCTTATGTTGTCACGAATGAAATAGGACCAGATCATAATAAAACATTTTTTGTAAAAGTCCTTATAACTGGAAAAGAAGCAGGTAAAGGAAAAGGAAAAAGCAAAAAAAATGCAGAACAAAAGGCCGCTCGAGAAGCTTTGAAAAAAATAAATGAGAGCTTACCTGAATAATGAGGTGTAAAAATTGTATTTAAAATCAATATATATAAATGGATTTAAATCCTTTGCAAACAAAACAAAATTAGATATTAACTCAAAACTAACTGCAGTTGTTGGACCAAATGGCAGCGGTAAAAGCAATATCTCCGACGCATTTAAATGGGTTTTAGGTGAACAAAGTGCTAAGACTTTAAGAGGAAATGTAATGTCCGATGTAATTTTCGCTGGTACTAAAAATAAAAATCCTCAAAGTATAGCACAGGTAGACTTAATTTTTGATAACAGTGACAATTTATTACCTGTAGATTATAACGAAGTATCGATTACGAGAAAATTATACAGGTCTGGAGAAAGCGAATATTTAATAAACAAAGAAAAAACCCAATTAAAAAAAGTAAGAGAGTTATTTATGGATAACGGAATCGGTATTGATGGATATTCT
>DPPH01000114.1 GCA_003539375.1 Clostridiales bacterium | reverse complement strand
AACTATCGTTAAACTACGGTTCAACTATCGTTCAACTATCGCTCACAGGAGGGTAACATGGCAGCAAAACTCACAGCTGTTGGGAAAGCAATCAAAATACTCCAAGCTTTCGCGGAAGAACCCTACAACTACTCAGCAGCAGAACTAAGTAAAGAACTCAAAATAAACAGAACCACAGTCCATAGAATTCTTTCAGAACTAGAGGAAGAAGGTTTTATAATACAAAGAAACATAGATAAAAAATACACTATTGGACCTAATTTATTCCACATAGGAGCCAAATACCTATATAGAAGCAGTAACTTTGAGGAAATAAAGACTATTATTGAAAAGTTGGCCTTAGAAACAAAGCAAAATGTAGGATTTACTATTTTAGAAAAAAATAAAATAATTAACTTATACGAGTCGGAAGTATCCATGCCTGCAAAGATAACCTATGCCCAGGGTACATATTTCCCAATAAATGCAGGTGCTTATGGAAAGACTATAATGGCCTTTTACAAACCCTTAGATGAATTAGAAAAAATAGTCAGAAACACGAAGCTTGAAAAAAGAGCAAAAAACACCATCACAGATCCAGATGAACTATTAAAAGAATATAAAAAAATCAGACACCAGGGATATGCAGTAAGTGATGAAGAAAATATGCCGGGAGCCTTAGGGGTAGGAGTGCCGGTATTTGATAAAGAAGGAAATATCTACGGCTGTGTTGCTGTAGCAGCTGTAAAAGCAACTCTTGAAGATGACGCAGTTAATAAATTCGTAAAATCGATGAAAAAAGGTGCTAAAGAAATAAGCAAATATATTTTATAAAGGAGGGTAGTTTCTTTTAAAGCATCTTTTCATATAAAAAAATAAAAATTAGGAGGATTTATATGTCAGAACAAACAAAACCTGAAAAAAAGAAATTTTTTAAGGTTCCCCACACTTACGTAATCTTATTTATAGTAATCTTAATAATGGCAGTATTAACATACATAATTCCAGCAGGGGAATTTGTAAGAGTTGAAGACCCTAACACAGGTCGTACAGTAGTTGATCCGGCATCTTTCCATAATGTAGACCAAAACCCTACAAGCTTCTTTGACTTATGGAAGTCAGTACCAAACGGTATGAAGGATGCAGCCGGAATTATATTCTTCATTTTCATAGTTGGTGGTTCTTTCCAAATAATCACATCTACCGGAGCTATAGAAGCTATTATCAGTAGAATAGCCCTCAAACTTGAAGGAAAAGACAAGCTTATGATACCTATATTCTTAATTCTTTTCTCAATATTTGGTGGAACTATCGGTATGGCAGAGGAGGCGATTGTTTTCGTTCCAATTGGTATCGCCTTATCAAGAGCCCTAGGATACGATGCTATAGTTGGTACAGCTATGGTTACTTTAGGAGCAGCCTGTGGATTTACATCAGGATTTATGAATCCATTTACCGTTGGTGTAGCCCAAGGGATAGCTGAATTACCTCTATTTTCAGGCATCTGGTACAGATTTATTATCCTAGGTGTTATGCTTGTTATAACTACAGCATACCTATTAAGATACGGTGCTAAAGTTAAAGCAAATCCTGAAAAATCAATAGTTTGGGAATTAGAAAAAGAAGAAGCTCACAAAGTTATAGACCTAAGTGAACTTCCAGAATTCAAATCTTCTCACTATGCTGTTTTGGCAGTATTAGCAGGTGGATTTGGTATAATAATCTACGGAGTATTTACCTACGGTTGGTACATTACAGAAATAGCTTCAGCATTCCTAGCAATGGGAGTTATCGGCGGATTTGCAGGAAGAATGGGACCAAGTGCTATTTCGAAAAATTTCGTTGATGGAGCTAAAGGAATAGTATTTGGAGCATTGGTAGTTGGTATTGCAAGAGGTATCTTGATAGTAATGCAGGACGGATTCATTATGGACTCTATTATATACGGACTTGCACAAGCTATCCAAAACCTACCTAAAGCGATTTCAGTACTTGGAATGTATGTAACCCAAGTAGTAATCAACTTCTTTATACCATCTGGTAGCGGTCAGGCAGCAGCTACAATGCCTATCATGACTCCACTAGCAGACGTTATTGAAGTAAATAGACAGGTAGCAGTTACTGCTTATCAATTTGGTGATGGATTTACAAACTCAATCATACCTACATCAGCAGCATTAATGGGAGTTTTATCAGTAGCTAAAATTGACTACGAAAAATGGGTAAAATTCTTATGGCCTCTAATGCTTATATGGTTGGCAACAGGTGCAGTATTCTTAGTAGTAGCAAATATGATTAATTACGGACCTTTCTAAGGAAGTGATATAGTTGACTTTTGAAAAATACTACTCTCAAGATGAAGTAGTAAATCTTACTCAAGATCTGGTTAGGATACCCAGTCATAAAGACGTACCGACCAGAGAAAAAGAAGTAGCGGAATACATTTACAGATACTGTAGAGAAAATGGACTGGAAGCAGAAATGCAAAATGTAGACGGAGTAAGAAAAAATGTAAATATATACTTAAAAGGCCAGGGAAGAGGAAAAACCATCCTCTTCAACGGCCATACAGATACGGTACCGCCTTATCAAATGATAATCGACCCCTATAAGGCAGAGGTTAAAGACGGGTATTTATGGGGACGAGGTTCCAACGACATGAAAGGGGCAGTAGCTTGTATGATTACAGCAGCCCTTGCTCTTAAAAGAAGAGGAGAAAAACTACCCGGAGATGTTATAGTATCGGCGGTAGTTGGTGAAGAAGAAAAAAGTGAAGGTACAGAAATGTTGGTAATGTCAGGGATTAAAGCTGACGGTGCCATAGTAGGAGAACCTTCAAATTACGAATATGCTATAGGACATAGGGGGCTTGAGTGGCTCGAGATAAAATTCTACGGAAAGGCTGCCCATGGTGGAGTTCCCGACGAAGGATTAAATGCCATCTCTATGGCATCTAAGTTCATAGAAGAAGT
>DPPH01000278.1 GCA_003539375.1 Clostridiales bacterium | reverse complement strand
TGCTTAAAAGTCCACCGAAAAAATAAATAGAAAATAACCAAGATATAGTTTGGACTTCTGTCAATCCTCCATCTGTAGCAGCTTGAATTACTATCAATGCCGGACCTGTACATCCAAATATTGCTGCTACAACACCTGCTGTAATAGTTTTTGTAGTAAGATCTTTAGGAAAATCTCTAAGACCTTTTTTAAATCCAGGAACTTGAGTTTCCTTGTCAAAATTAATCATGTCTTTCCTCCTTATATATATTTAATCAAATTGCTTTGATTATTTAACCCTAATAATTAATGATTTTGTCCCACATGATTGTATTTTTTAAATAATTTTTCTTTCAATGCTATTTCTATATTTTTTGCTATTTGTTCTTTATTAAATCCTTTATCTAATGATTCTAATAAAACTTTTATACCTAATCGTACTTCATCATTTGGTCCTGGCAAGGCTACTATCAATGTTTGACCAATCTTACTTACTCCTATTCTAACTCCATGTTTTTCGTGTCTACCTGTTCCTTTTTGAAAATTAATAATATAAGGAGCTACTGTATTTTTGTCTATTTTTTCTATAGCTTCAACTGTCTTATCTTTGTTTTCAGCCCCTACTCCCCCAGTAGTTATAATTAGACCGTAACCTTCCATAGTAGCTTTTCTTAATTTTCCTGCTATTAAATCTAAATCATCATCTATCACTTCTCCTTTTTTTACTTCAAATCCTGATTTTTCAAGTTCTTTTGTTATGTAGGGAGTATTTGTATCTTCTATCATATTGTTTTTTACTTCAAATCCTGTCGGAAATACAATAGCTCTTCTTTTAATCTTTTCTTTAATTTCATTTACCATTCTATCTGAATTTTCAACAATTTCGTTTTTATACTGTTTATCTAAAGATACCAAACCTAAAACTCCTGAAGAATGTATTCCAGTATTTTCACTAATTATAAATCCTTCTATCTTCGACAATTCATCTATTAATTCTTTTTCTTTTCCTATTATGTCTTCCCCGTCTATTGTTTGTGTCATAACATCTAAAGTTATATAGTTATCTCTAACATCCACAACAAAAACTTCTTCTCTTGGTAAATTCAATATCTTCGAAGCTACATCTGCAATTTTATTTAAGTTTGCGTTTTTTAGTTTTACATTTTGGATCCAAAGTTCTTTTTTTTCTAATAAGTTCAGTTCCATAGTTTCCTCCTAATTTATTACATCAAGTTTCATATCAAGTAAATTTGCATCTATAATATCCTTACCTATACATAAATAGTTAACGCCTTCTTCAGTATATTTTGGAACCTCTTTAATTTTAACTTCACTTGCAAACCCAATTTTAATATTTTTGCTTTTACTGCCTAAATCTTTGAGACATTTCTGACCTTCTTTTAAATCTTCTCTTTTTCCTGTATCTATCATTACTATATCAGCACCAAATTTCACAGCATCTTTTACCTCTTCATATATAGATTTTGTCTCTCCTTTAATTTGTATAACTTTTTTCAAGTCAATTTTTTCCAAAGCTTTAAGAGCTTTTTCTATACCACCCAGCATTCTAACGTGATTCTTACCTAAATATATAAATTCATCTTCAATGATTCGAGTTCGTCCACCTGCAATTCTCACAGCTTCCTGTATTTGACCTTTCAGTTCTTTTGGCATTTTTTTCCATGCCCCAGCTATTACATCACACTTTCCCCGGCCTAAATCAATTGCCTTTCTTGCTGCGGTAGCAATTCCTGAGGTTTTAGCTAGTTTACCTATGACTATTTCTTCAGCCTTTATAAGTTGATCAGGTAATCCTTCCATTTTACAAATAATATCTCCTATCACAACACTGTTTCCATCTTCTTTTAAAAAAATATATTCTAAATCCAAGTTGTTTAATTCTTCTTTTGCATTTTTTACTCCAGCTAATATACCTGACATATCGGCCTTGATAACTCCTTTAAATTTAATATTCTTAATATCTTTTAACATTTCATTTTTTATATCTTCATATCTCATAAAGACCTCCATATTGTTTGATATTATCGTACTGCGTTCTCTTGAATGGGTATAAATATATAAAATTTGTTAGATTTTTTTATATTTCAATACCTCTGTCTCTATATCCTAAACTTTTCGAAATTTCTAGTGCTGTTTCTGTTAAAGGTAATTTTAATTCTTCTAATCTATCGTAGGTCATTCTAACTGAGGGTCCAGATATGCTTATCGCACCAAATACCTTGCCATCATGACTTCTAATAGGTGCAGAGATACACCTTAATCCTATTTCTATTTCTTCGTCGTCTATAGCATAGCCATTTCTTCTTACTTTTTCAAATTCTTCCTTTAGTTCTTTATAGTTTGTTTTTGTGTTTTTTGTAAGTTTTTTTAATGGTTTATTAATAATTTCATCAGACTTTTTTTCATCCATATAAGCTAGTATGCTTTTTCCTACTCCAGTACAATACATAGGATTTCTTTTTCCTATAGAAGATTTAATAACAACAGCCCTTGAACTTTCTATTTTCTCTAAATATACTACCATACCATCATCTTCTTGAGCAAAATGAACTGTTTCATCGTATTTATCTGCTAATTTTTTAAGATAAGGTTTAATAATGTTTTTTATATCCAAATTGTCTAATACGATTCTAGATATTTCAATAAATTTTAATCCTAGAGAATATTTTTTTGTATCCTTATTCTGTTTTACAAATCTATTTACTTCTAGAGTTGTCAATATTCCATGAGTTGTACTTTTGTGTAATCCCATTTTTTCTGAAATCTCTGTTACTCCTATTTCATCATGTTTTGACAATAAATCAATTATTTTAAGTGACCTATCAACTGATTGTATTATTTTCAATATCTATCTACACCTTTCTTGTGAAAAACGTTTTTTTATTATACAAATATATCATCAAAAATAAATTATATCAAGAAAATTAAATTTACAAAGAAGTACCTTGCGATTCAAAAATATAAGTATCTCTCGGTTCTAGATATTGAATATTTGTTTTAGGTAAGATCTTTTTTGTAGCATCTATAAAGTCTTTCACTGGTCTAGTTTTTAAACCTAAAGCATTAAATAACATAGTATGTGGATTATAAAATAAGCAATTCTTAGGTTTTAATTCTCCAACAATATTAGCAACAGAATTAACAAAATCCAATTGAATACCTCCAATTAATAAATCTATTTTTCCAACTTCTTTTTTTAAACTTTCAAGTAATTCTTTAGAGAATAAAGGGTTGAGCCCTTCAGAAAAATTTACTATATTTTGTCCAGCTTTTGTTTCAATTATATATCCTATAAATTTTGTTGTTTTAGGAGTCAAAAGGGCATTTGCCGTTGCAAAATTAAGTCCAACTTGAGCATCTCCTCTTAAATATCTCGAAGGAGATACAATCCTATGCTTCCATTCAAATACCTTTATATTAAACCCAGCTTCATTTATTTCATCTCCTGCATCTACTGGTATCAATAAATTTTCTGGAACTTTTTCTATATTTTGTAGATAAATAGTAAGTTCTTCAGGACCTATAACTGTCGCTCTTGTTTTGTCAATTATTTTAGGTGTATCTATAA
>DPPH01000096.1:768-2852 GCA_003539375.1 Clostridiales bacterium | reverse complement strand
GAGTATGTTTGAACTCCATTGTGAGCAGGGTCCTACACTAGAGGATAACAACAAAGAATTGGGAATAGTTGAAGGAATAACAGGAAGCAGTTCTTTTAAGGTAGAACTTGAGGGAGAAGCTAACCATGCTGGAACAACACCAATGGGGTCTAGGAAAGATCCTTTCTATACAGCATCATTAATAAGTGTAGAATTAAATAATTATGTTAGAAAGCAAAACAGATACAGTGTAGGCACTATAGGAAATATAAAATTAGAACCAAATTCTTACAATATTATACCTGAAAAGGCGACTTTTACTATGGACATTAGAAGCTTAGATATTAACATAATGAAAAATATAATAGAGCATATTAAAGAGTTCATAAAGAAAACATCGGAAAAGTATGATATCAAATATAGTATAACAAAAAATCATTTAGAGAATCCAGTTCAACTATCAAAAGAATTAGTTGAAAAATTAGAAGAAAGCTGCAAAGAAAGAAATTATAATTATCAGGTTATGGCAAGTGGAGCAGGACATGATTCAATAATCATGAGCGAAATATGTGATACTTGTATGGTATTCGTTCCAAGTAAAGATGGAAGAAGCCACTGTCCTGAAGAATATTCAAAACCGGAAGACATTGCAAAAGGTGGAGACATTATTTTAGATGCAATAATAAAACTTTAATAAAATATAAGGAGGAAATTTGAATGTCTAAAAATGAATTAAACAAAAAAGAAAATGAAAATATTCCGAAAAAGAAGAAAAAAACCTTGCTAGATAGGATACCACATCCTCTTGTACTATTATTCTACATAATTGTGTTAGCTGCAATATTAACTTATATTATACCATCTGGAGAGTTTGAGAGAGTTACAATGGAGAGTGATATAGGTACTGTTACAAAAACCTTGCCTGGGAGTTATCATTCTGTTGAGAAAAATCCAGTAGGTGTTTTTGATGTATTGAGAGCAATTCCAGAAGGATTTGTTGGCATAGCTGATATCGTTTTCATAGTATTTGCAGCCGCTATGATGTTTGGTGTTTTAGAAGAAACAGGTATGTTAGAAAATACAATTGGTTCTTTTGTGAAAAAAGTTGGAAGAGAAAGAAAATTTTTAATAGTTGCAATTGTAACGTATGTCTACGGGCTATTAGGAATATTTGTAGGATATGAAAATAATATAGCCCTTGTACCCATAGCGGTGGTACTATCACTAGCTATAGGAGGAGATGTGCTTTTAGGCGCTGCTATTGCAGTAGGAGGTATATCTGTAGGCTTTGGTTTAGCACCGTTTAACCCTTACACTGTAGGGATAGGACATAAAATTGCAGAAATGCCTTTATTCTCAGGTTGGGAGTACAGACTTCTAGTTGTTTTTGTTTTACTTACGATACTTGTACTTTTTAATATAAGATATTTTAAGAAAATTCTAGATGATAAAGAAAATAGTTTAGTACAAGAAGTTGATACAAAAGGACTTACTCTTTCTAAAGATATAAGCGAATATTCTATGACCAATCAAGATATAGCTATGCTGTTAGTTTTCTTAGTAGGCTTAGGTATTATGCTCTGGGGTGTTTTTACTAATGGTTGGTATATTAAAGAAATAGCTGCTGTATTTTTAGGAGTAGGTATTGTAAGTGGTTTAGTTGCTAAAATGAAACCTGATGAAATAGCAGAAACATTTTCAAAAGCACTTGAGCCGTCTGCTTTGGCCGCTATTATAATAGGTCTTGCACAAGCTATAAAAGTAGTAATGGATCAAGGTGGAATAAGCGATACTATAGCAAATGCATTAGTTGCAAACCTAGATAATTTACCTAATATGATAGCAGTTGTATATATGTCAATTACCCAAAGTATTATTAACCTATTTATACCAGGAGGTAGTGGACAAGCTCTTGTTACTTTACCAATTATGATACCTGCTGGAGATATGCTTGGGTTTACAAGACAGACTACTATCTTAGCTTTTCAAATAGGAGATGGGTTAACAAATATTATGACACCTACATTAGGTGGGTTAATGGCAATGCTTGGTCTTTGTAGAGTACCATTTGGAAAATGGGTAAGATATATTGCTAGTTATACAGG
>DPPH01000096.1:0-415 GCA_003539375.1 Clostridiales bacterium | reverse complement strand
ATAAAATGAGTAATAATGCTGAAGAACTTTACAATAAATTTGAAGAAGAAAAATTCAAAAAAGAAAAAATAGCCTTGCTATGTATAGACATACAATATCATGATGCAAGTCCTGGGTACGGGTTTTTTAAAAACATTTCAAAAGATAATGAAGAATACAAATATTATTTCGACAGACTGGAAGAAAAAGTTTTTCCTAACGTAAAGAAACTTCAAAATACTTTGAGAGATAAAAAATCTGAAGTTATTCATGTTAGAATAGAATCCCTAACTGAAGATGGAAGAGATAGAAGCTTAGAACACAAAAGAATAGGGTGTCTTGTACCTAAGGGTTCCAAAGCTGCTGAATTTATAACGGAAGTTCAGCCGCTAAATGATGAAATAATATTATCAAAAACAGCTTCAGGTGTTTTTAA
>DPPH01000034.1 GCA_003539375.1 Clostridiales bacterium | reverse complement strand
TATATCATATTTTTCCAGCATAGGAGATTTTAACTATATTGGTTCAAGATTAAAAATACCTACATTTGTATTTGGTCCCGGCGGAGAAAAGTATCATTCATCTAATGAATATGTAAACATAAAAGATGTAGTAAAAACAAGTGAGGTTATATACAACTATCTTGAAAGATTGCTGGTAAAATAGAAGGAATTTAGCGGGGATTTTCCTCGCTAAATTTATTTGTATAAATTTTCAAAAAAATATAAAATATAAAAAGGAGGTGTTAGTTTGGAAACTGTAGAAATGCTAATTATAAATGCTGAAATATTATCAATGAATAAAGATGAAAGCACTTACAACTGGATGAGTGTTAAGGATGGGAAGGTACTAGACTTAGGTGTAAATGATTCCTACAAGGGAAAATACGAAAACATAACAGAAGTTCTGGACTTAGGTGGTAAAACTCTTGTCCCAGGATTTTACGATACCCACGTACATTTAGTACAGACAGGGTTAAATTATGAAGGAGTAGATTTACGATATGCGGATTCTATTTCCAGTATCCTGGATTTGATATCTAAGGCTTCTGAGGAAATCCCTAAAGGAGACCTTATACGAGGATATCATCTGGATGTAACAAATATAAAGGAAAAAAGGTTTCCTACAAGAAAAGAACTGGACAAGGTGGCTCCAGCTCACCCTGTATGGATAAACAGCTTTGAGTTTCATACAAGTTCTGTAAACACCCTAGCCCTATCTATGACAAATCTACCATACAGCCTGGACGGAATAGCAAGAGATGAAAGAAATCTTCCCTTAGGCTATTTTACCGGTAAAGCCAGTGCCTTTATTAGAAATAAAATGCTGAATTATCTCACAGATGATATGAGAATGAAAGGTGTAAAAAAAGCAATAAACCAAGCCTTGAAAAAAGGTGTAACTTCTATTAACACTATGGAAGGCGGTTATACCTTTCACGAAAAAGACGCAAATTTTATAATGAAGAATAGAGATCTTTTCCCTATAGATATAAAGCTTTTTTACCAAACTTTTGATTTAAATAAAATCAAAGAGTATGACTTGAACTGCATCGGAGGAGATATATTTTTAGATGGTGCTTTTAGTTCAAGAACTGCCGCTGTATCTACCGGGTACAAGGACACGAAGGAAACCAACCAGGGCTCTCTGTACTTTAAACAGTCGGAACTTAATTACTTTGTAAAAGAAGCTCATAAAAACCGCCTGCAGATTTCTCTCCATGCCATTGGCGACATAGCTATAGAACAAGCCCTAAAGTCTTACGAACATGCTCAAAGTTCCTTTTATATAGAAGATACTAGACATAGGATAGAACATTTTGAACTGGCCACAGATGATCAGATACAGAGGGCTGCCGATTTAGGTTTAGTGATAGTAGTACAGCCCGTATTCGAAAAAAAATGGGGAAATCCCGGTGGAATGTACGAAACAAGACTTGGTAAGGATATCGCTCTTAAAACAAACAACTTTAGAAAGCTAGTAGATTTAGGAATAGTATTGAGCGGAAGCTCCGATAGCGATATCACAGAAATAAACCCCTTAGAAGGTATACATTCTGCGGTGAACCATCCAAAACCAACCTACTCACTTACTCCTATGGAGGCTTTAAAAATGTATACTATTAACTCTGCTTATGCTAATTTTGAAGAGAATTTAAAAGGCAGCTTGGAAAAAAACAAGTATGCAGATTTTGTTGTTTTGTGTGATAATCCTATAAAGATAGAAAAGGATAAAATAGAAAACATAAAAGTATGCGCTACTGTAAAACAGGGAAACATCATATATATGGATAAAAATTTCAAACTTAGAGGTGAAGGTGTTGAAGAATAATAATATTCAGATAAATATGCTTGGCTCTCCAAGAATAATATACAATGAAAAGGACATCACCGATAAGCTAAGCTACAAATCTGCTGGCATTTTATATTATGTAAGTGCTAATGATTATTCCAGCAGAGAAAAAATAGCCTATACTTTTTGGGAAGGCAGCAGCGAAGATGCTGCTAAATATAACCTAAGATACAACCTCTGGTCTATGAACAAGATATTCAAAAGTTCTAATAAAGATGAGGAGGCTATTTTAGAATGGAATAAAAACAATCTCTTCCTAAATAATAGCTACAATGTAGATATAGATATAAAAAAATACGGCCAGGAATTAGAGTCCGATGATCTAGACCTTAAAAGTTTGATAAAGTTAAAATCCCTATATAAGGGAGAGTTCTTGGAAGGTTTTTATTTGAAAGATAGTTTTTCTTTTAATGATTGGTTGTTTTTTGAAAGAGAAAAATATCAAAAAAAACACGTCCAAGTATTGGAAAATCTACTTGAAATATATAAAAAGGAAAAAAATTACGATAAATCTATTAGTATACTTCAAGAAATGCTTAATCTAAATTCTTTAGACGAAGGTTTATATGTTGACTTAGTTAAGATATACCTGGAAAAGGGAGATAGGGCAAATGCCTTGAAAATATACAACAAATGTGTTCACGTTTTAAGACAGGAGCTTAATATATCTCCAAAGAAATCCACTCAAAAACTTTTAAAAATTATCAAAAATAAAAATTACCAAAACACCTATAAAAGCACTAATGCTTCCGGTGATATAACTAGGTTAGAAAGCCCTGACCTAGACTATATAGTTGAGCACAAAAACCAGTACGGTAATTTACTAATAGTTAACTGCATCCCTATTGAAAACCTAAATTACTGTTTTATGGCTTCTTTGATAGATAAAATTATAGATTTTTACCCGAGGGATTTATTAAAAGAAGCTCGTCCCGGTATTTGGAATGATATATACCGAATTAATACAAGAGCTGCTGATTTTATAATTAAAAGTTTCTCCTTTACATCTACAGAAACGGAAAGAAATAGATTATACTACTCTCTTTTGGAGTTAATAAGATTTATTAGCAAAGATAATAAGACTATTATAGTTGTAAAGGATTTGCAATTTATAGATAAGTATTCTTTTGATTTCATAAAGTTTTTGCTTTTTAAAAGAGATGGCTTGAATTTAGATATTATGTTTACCTCTAGTAATGAAACCAATTATCTTATAGAAATTGAGCAGTATTTTAATCTTTCAAAATTTATAAAATAAAAATTCAGGTTGTTAGACCTGAATTTTTTATTTACAGAATTCTTCTGCAATATCTGCATATATTTTTACGTAATTGTATAAGTCTTTTACCGGGACTCTCTCCTCTACTGTGTGAGATAAACTGAAATTTCCCGGACCGGTAATCACAGTAGGTATCTTACCGTAGTATGAAAGGGTAGCTGCATCAGTCCATCCGCCTTTTATAGTCATTTCCGGTTCCTTACCTATGTTTTTCTTCAGTGTTTTTACTGTAGTTTTTACTATTTCTTCATTTGGATCTGTAAAATGGTAAAAGTGATAATATTTTTTCATTATATTTTCTTCCATTCTTTCTATACGAGCTTCAAAATCAGGATTTCTTTTTTGTATTGAGTTGATTACTTCCCTTATTTCCGAAACTAAGGTAGATATACTTTCTCCTTCTATGTACCTTCTATCAATCATCAGAGTACAATTGTCAGCCACAGTAGAAGGCCTGTGTCCTCCTTCTATCCTTCCTATATTCATATCTGACTGACCCATGTATTTATTAAATCTTTTTTTGATTTTAGGATAAAGGTTTTTCTCTACTTCTGTAATAAATTCCGCTGCCATAAGTATAGCATTTCTTCCTTCGTCGGTTACACCGCCGTGGACTGCTTTGCCGTAAAATGTAATTTTAAGCCATTCCAATCCTCTATGTCCTACTGCGTAGTTGTAGTCGGAAGGTTTGCCTACTACAGCTCCATCAGCCTTAATGCCGGACTGTAC
>DPPH01000037.1:5396-5527 GCA_003539375.1 Clostridiales bacterium | reverse complement strand
GAAGCATTAGGTAAGGTACTTTTGGAAATGTCACCAGAAAATGTAACAGGACTTTTGAAAGATGCTGGATTAAGAGGTAGAGGTGGAGGTGGTTTCCCTACTGGGTTGAAATGGGAATTCACAGCAAAGTC
>DPPH01000037.1:3674-5136 GCA_003539375.1 Clostridiales bacterium | reverse complement strand
ATTTGTAATGCCGATGAAGGTGACCCCGGAGCTTTTATGGATAGGTCTATATTGGAAGGTGACCCCCACTCGGTACTCGAAGCAATGACAATTGGAGGTTATGCAACAGGAGCAAATAATGGAATCATATATATAAGAGCGGAATATCCTCTAGCTATTAAAAGGTTAAACATAGCAATTGACCAGGCAAGAGAACTAGGCTTTTTAGGGAAAGATATTTTTGGATCTGGCTTTGATTTTGACATAAGAGTTAAGTTAGGTGCAGGAGCCTTTGTTTGTGGCGAAGAAACTGCCTTGATACATTCTGTAGAAGGTAAAAGAGGTGAACCAACAAAGAAACCTCCATTCCCTTCTGAAAGTGGGTATTTAAACAAACCAACTACCGTAAACAATGTAGAGACCTTTGCTAATGTATGCCCTATTATACTAAAGGGTGCTGACTGGTACTCTTCTATAGGAACTGAAACGTCAAAGGGAACAAAGGTGTTTGCCCTAGCAGGTAGTGTAAACAACGTTGGTTTAGTTGAGGTTCCAATGGGTACAACCCTAAGAGAAATCATCTACGATATAGGCGGTGGAATCGTTGACGGCAAAAAGTTCAAAGCTGTACAAACCGGTGGACCCTCTGGTGGAGTAATCACTACTGACGATTTAGACACCCCAATTGACTATGAAAGCCTTAAAAATATCGGATCTATGATGGGTTCCGGCGGTATGATTATAATGGACGAAACCTCATGCATGGTTAATATTGCTAAATTTTATCTAGAATTTTCACAAGATGAATCCTGTGGTAAATGTACTCCTTGCAGAATAGGAGTTAAAAGAATGCATGAGATTTTAGAAAGAATTACTGAAGGTGAAGGAACTTTAGAGGATTTAGAAAAATTGGAACTTTTAGCAAATATGATAAAGAGTTCTTCCCTATGTGGATTAGGTCAAACTGCTCCAAATCCAGTCCTGAGTACGATGAATTATTTCTATGATGAATATAGAGAACATGTAGAAAAAGGTTACTGTAGAGCCGGAGAATGTAAAGCTCTTATGAAGTACTCCATAGATGCAGAAAAATGTATAGGATGTACAGCCTGTGCTAGAGTTTGTCCAACAAACTGTATAACAGGAAAAGCTAAAGAAGTTCATGTAATAGATCAAAGTGAATGTATTGCCTGCGGTGCTTGTTTCGATGCATGTAAATTTGATGCTGTTATAAAACCGTAGAAAGGAGTATCTAAATGGAAAAAGTTAATATATTATTTAACGATATAAAAATGGAAGTTGAAAAAGGAACTACAATTTTAGAAGCTGCTAAAAAAGCAGGAGTTCACATACCAACTCTATGTCATTTAGACCTGGAAGGTTTTGGCATAGTCAATCAAGTTGCATCTTGTAGGGTATGTGTAGTAGAAGTAGAAGGCAGACCTAGTTTGGTTCCTTCCTGTGCAGAAAAAGTTCAGGAAGG
>DPPH01000037.1:1889-3353 GCA_003539375.1 Clostridiales bacterium | reverse complement strand
CAGGAACTCGGTATAAGAGATATATACTGGGAAGGAGAACAAGTTAATTATAAAAAAGATACTTCTACCTTTTCATTGATTAAAGATCCAAACAAATGTGTAATGTGTAGAAGATGTGAAACAATGTGTAATGAAGTCCAAACTTGTAATGTACTATCAGCAGTTAATAGAGGTTTTGAATCCTTTGTTGGACCTGCTTTTAATATGGATATGGCAGACTCATCCTGTACTTTCTGTGGACAGTGTGTAGCTGTATGTCCTACTGCTGCCCTTACAGAAATGGACAATACCACTCAGGTTTGGAATGAACTGGTAAACCCTAAGAAGCACGTAGTAGTTCAAATAGCTCCAGCTGTTAGGGTTGCTATAGGCGAAATGTTTGATATGGAACCGGGGACGATTTCTACAGGGAAAATTGTAACAGCACTTAGAAAGATGGGATTTGACGGAGTTTTTGATACCAACTTTGGTGCAGACTTAACAATAATTGAAGAAGCGACAGAGCTTATACATAGAATAAACCACAACGGTACACTCCCTATGCTAACAAGCTGCTGCCCAGCTTGGGTAAAATTCTTCGAACATCAATTTCCTGATCTTTTAGATATACCATCAACATGTAAATCTCCACAAATCATGTTTGGTACCATAGCTAAGACCTACTATGCTCAAAAGAAAAATTTAAAGCCGGAGAATATATCTGTAGTATCAATTATGCCTTGTCTTGCAAAGAAAGCTGAAGCAAAACGTCCGGAACTAACTAAAGACGACCATTCAAATGTAGATATAGTAATTACAACAAGAGAATTCGGCCGTATGATGAAGTCAGCTGGTATCGATTTTGCCAATCTGCCGGATAGCGAATTCGACAAGATGATGGGTGAAAGTACGGGAGCATCTATAATATTTGGTACGACCGGTGGAGTTATAGAAGCAGCTACGAGAACTGCTTACGAATGGCTTACGGACGAAGAACTTGAAGATGTTAACTTCACTCAATTAAGAGGTTTGGAAGGTATAAGAGAAGCTAGTGTATTCATTGGTGAAATGGAACTTAAAATTGGTATAGCCCACGGTCTTGGAAATGCTAGAAAGCTATTAGAAGATATTCAATCTGGAAAATCTAAATTCCATGCTATAGAAATAATGGCCTGTCCCGGCGGTTGTATAGGTGGCGGAGGTCAACCTTACCACCACGGTAATATGGAAATTCTAAAGAAAAGACAGGAAGCTTTATATGTAGATGATGAAAGCAGGAAAAAAAGAAAATCTCATGAGAACAAGGAAATTATTCAACTATACAAGGAGTTCATCGGTGAACCTTACGGAGAAAAAGCCCATGAATTACTTCACACTCACTATGTAGCAAGAGAAAAAATATAAGAAAAGAGCTTCTCAGCTCTTTTTCTTTTTTTTACCTTCAAAAAATTTCTTTAAATTTTCAGGTAACTTATATTCATTTAA
>DPPH01000037.1:0-1526 GCA_003539375.1 Clostridiales bacterium | reverse complement strand
GGTTCAGTATAGGTCTTTCCTTTATAAGACCAGGTTCTACAATCTACTTCATCTCCACATAAATCCCCACAGGATCGGCAATTATCTTCAGTTATATCTTCCTGTATGTCTCTTCCGTTAACTTTAATGGTAGGAGAAGAATAGAACTCATATTTATGTGCCAGTTTTTCATCTGTTATATTAACTTTATTAACTTCTACTTCTTTTCCCGCTAATTTAAGTACATTTTGAACTTCATCAATTGCTTTGTCTAAAGCTTTATCAGTGCCACCACACCTAGTGCATTCATTCAAATCTAAGTATAGAAAGTCTATTGTGATTTTTTCGAAATTTTCCTTTATATCATCTTTACAATTACAGTCAGAACCGCAACAGCTTTTCTCTACTTTTTCATCTTCGTCTGAGCTACATCCACATGAATTTTCATTTGCCATTTTTAGTTTTTCCATTTTAACCTACTTTAAATATTCTTTAATGTCTTCAGATTTTAAAACCTTACCTGAAAATTTCACTTCTTCATCTACTACTAAGGCTGGTGTCTGCATTACCCCGTATTTCATAATTTCTTTAAAATCCTCAACTTTTTGAACCTCGACATTTAAGCCTAATTCTTCCAGGGCTTTTTTTGTGTTTTCTTCTAATTTTTTGCAGTTTTTACAACCGGAACCTAATATTTTAATATTCATGATTAAAATCCTCCTTATTTTTGTGTGAATATATTTATTTTAATTGACTTATATAATTTAAATTACATTCTTTTAAGTACTTATCTTTATCATCTAATTTGTCTCTATCACTTTGAAGCAAAGGATAATTTTTAGCATTTTTGTCTATCTCTTCTATTATTTTAACAATTGTTTCATCTTCAAGTTTCAACTTATAGAATACATACTGTTCTTTCTTCTCAGTATCAACAAAACCCTTATCTCTCATTTTACTTAAGTGTTTGGATACTTTTGGTTGGGATAATTCTAAAGCACCGCAAATTTCACATACACATAAATCTTCCGCAGCCAATAGAGAAACTATTCTAAGTCTAGTCTCATCAGAGAGTATTTTGAAAAAATTTATTAATTCATTCATAGGATATCCTTTCTTTAATATTGTATATACTTATATGCGTATATTAGTATTATAATAGTTTGATAAAAAAAAGTCAACTTTTTTAGAATGATATGATACTTCCAAAGTTGACTTTTTCTTTATTTATATTACTTCTGCTCCCAGTACATCCTTCATTTGGTTTAAGGCAAATTTATGGGCTTCTTCATCAAAAGAAGCTACACCCTTTTTATGTACAATGGTTTTAATGTCCCTATTCCTAAGTTCTTCAACAGTATACATAACACATATATTTGTACAAACTCCGACTACATGGACTTCAATATCTTCTGTATTTCCCTTCCCCTCATCTGAAATCAACTTTTCTAAATTTGTTTTGTAAAACCCGCTGTATCTTGTTTTTTCCACTATAGGGGCTCCTTTTATGTACAAATCATCTAATATTTCAGCACCTTTAGTACCTT
>DPPH01000206.1 GCA_003539375.1 Clostridiales bacterium | reverse complement strand
CGTTGTTTGATTGTATCCTTTTTGCGCCATTATTTTTACAGCACTTTCTATTATCTTCTCTTTATTCAAATTTATCACCACCAATTGAACGAGCGCTCATTCATATACTAGCAGATTTTCCCAGTAAAATCAAGACTTATTAATAAAAAATTTAATTTCTTAACAAATATTTGAATATATGTGTTAAGATTATATATGAAATACTAAAGGAGGTACTATATGGGTAAATTAAAAGGAACCAAAACAGCACAAAATTTGATGACAGCTTTCGCTGGAGAATCTCAAGCAAGAATGAGATACGACTACTATGCATCTCAAGCAAAAAAAGATGGTTATGTTCAAATCAAAAATATATTTGAAGAAACTGCAAGAAATGAAAAAGAACATGCTAAAAGATTCTATAAGTTTTTAAGAGAAGAACTAGAAAATGAAACTATCGATGTCTCTGCTGATTTCCCAGTGAATTTCAAAGATACAAAAGCAAATTTAAAGGCTGCAGCTGCTGGAGAAAATGAAGAACATACAGAAATGTATCCAGAGTTTGCTAGAATAGCAAAGGAAGAAGGGTTCGAAGAGATTTCTAAAGTCTTTACTGAAGTTGGTGAGGTTGAAGAAAGACACGAAGCAAGATTCCTAAAGCTGTTAGATAACATCGAAAAAGGAATAGTTTTCAAAAGAGATGAAGTAGTAGAATGGAAATGCAATAACTGCGGCTATGTTCACAAAGGAAAAGAAGCTCCTGAAGCCTGTCCAGCTTGTGATCATCCACAAGATCATTTTGAACTTTTTCTAGAAACCTACTAAAAACAACACGTTAAAAGGCCGGAAATCCGGCCTTTTATAATTAACCACCGCCTAAGGCTTTCATAATCAAAACATAATCTCCATCCTCAAGCTTAGCATCTAAATCTGCTCTCCTGTTATTTATCATAAAGCTGCAACCTTTGAAAAATTCATCAGATAATTCATATATATTTTTTATATTTATTATTAACTTTTGAATATCTGCATTATTTTCAATCTCAACTTTTTCTACTTCATTTTCAATTTTATCATTTTGCAGACCTAAATATTTAAACTTTACTATCATCCAAGAACCTCATCTACAGCTTTTTGGAAAATCTTTAAGAATTTTGGAAAGGTTGTGTTTTGATAATTAAGAAGACTTTGAGCTTCTTCAGTGTCGTACCAATCTGAGTAAACAGGCTCATCAGCATATTCTGCATCTTCCGGCTCAATGTCAAGAATCTTGAAAAATTCTTCTACGAACTCATGACCCTTCATCTGCCATGTTTCTCCTCCTGCAATAATTAGTATTTTGTTTGTTGATTCCTTAACTTCTACTGCACCTACTAGAGCACTTACTACATCATCTCTGAAAACCACCTCTACCCTTTGGTCAGCTTGGAAAGGCCATTCAGGAGGATCTAATAATGCTGCCAGCACAACTCCTGCAACTCTTAATATAGTATAGTCTACACCAGAATCAAGTATATACTTTTCACACCTTACTTTAGATTCGCTGTAATTTGTATTTGGTCTTTGCTTAGTATCTACAGTTACTGGAGGTTCTAAATCTGTTGTATCTCCGTAAGTTGCCACTGTAGATGAAAATATCAATCTAGCCTTATTTCCGTTGCTCTCTATGGCATTTACTAGATTCTTTGTTCCATCTACATTTACTTTAAATGCTAGTTCTTTATTGTTTTCACTCAATGGTGGAAGTATGGCAGCTAAATGTACAACTGTATCAACATCTTTTAAGGATTTTTTTACACTTGCTTTATCTGTTATATCTCCTTCAAAAATTTCAATGTCTTTTTCTTTTAATCCAGTGAAATTAGCTTGAGGAATATCAAAGACTCTAACCTTATATCCCTTTTCAGCCAATATAAAGGACAATTCTTTACCCATACTTCCTGCTCCACCAGTTATCAGTATTCTTTCCAACTAATCAGCCTCCTCTCTTTTTAAAATTTAATTTAATACAAATCTTTAATTAGAAAATCTAATCCTAGTTTTTCTAAGGCACCTTTAGAAGGTTTACCAGTCTCTACATCCCAACCAATAAAGGCAAAGAAGTTATCTCTTAATTTTTTATCATCAATTTCTACTCCGGCTACCGGACCTTCTTTTTGTGGTGGTTGTCCTAATGCACGTTTTGTTAAAGTTAAATCTTTAGGAGTTATACCCTCTCTTAAATTAAACGCATGTCTCATATTTAGTATTCTCATACCTGTTGCATCCTGATCTTGAGGTTTAAAACTTCTTCCAGTTATTGCTTCAAGGTATTGGTTTTCAATTCCCTGTTCAGCCCCTGCCAAAGACATAAACATACAAAATCCTGCTGAGTTAATAAGTTCTTGATTTGCAGTCATCTTAACATCTAAGTATCCAGTAGTATCGTAATCGTACTTATTAATCATACCAAACATTTGAGCCATTGCTACTCCACCTTTAACATGTCTTCCTGGTGTAGGATCGTACTGGTAGGTCCTTGCATATCCAGGAGCATATTTAGGGTCGTGCATAGGTAACTCTATCCCGGAAGCAGTTTGTAGGAACTCTTCTCCTTTTCCTAATTCTTTAGCTGCGTGCATTGAGCCTTTATTAAGGATCTTACCTATACCTTCGTTATTAGCCATTTTTTCCATTATAGCTACTATAGCTTCTGCATTGCCCCAAGATAATTCTATACCGTCTAAATCTTCTTTAGTTAATACTCCTTCTTCAAAGCATTCCATTGCCCAAGC
>DPPH01000187.1:7917-8123 GCA_003539375.1 Clostridiales bacterium | reverse complement strand
GTTAAAGTTATAGAAGGTCCTTATGAACTAAGGATGGAAACTGAAAGTATAAATATTGGGAAAAATGAAAAATTTAAATTTGATCATTTAAAAGGCATAGGAGAAAAAGGATTTGCTATAGACCTTAACGTTGAAGATATAGAATGGTCTTATGATAGAAATTTAGGTGAAATAGATGGAGAATATTTTATTTCTTCCGATGTAAG
>DPPH01000187.1:0-7635 GCA_003539375.1 Clostridiales bacterium | reverse complement strand
TTGGATATGAAGAAGAGACTTTTTTCGGATTTGAAGATTTAGAAAACTTAAGATATGAAGAGTATCCTGAAGGTTCAGGAGGGAATATGGTATTAGAATCAGAATCAGTAGAAGGAAGCAGTTCTCTAAAACTAAATTACGACTTCACAAGTATGGTAGATGGAGACCAAGCAATTGCCTTTGTGAATTTCGGTGAAGATGGTCTTGAACTTCCTGGAGAGCCTACTGCCCTTAATCTAAGCGTCTTTGGTGATGAGAAAAACCACTGGCTAAGAACTAGAGTCATTGATGCCGACGGGAATATGCATAAGATTGATTTTGCTGAAAAAGTAAATTGGACAGGTTGGAAAGAAGTAACAGCAAGAATACCATCAGAAATTAAGTACCCTATTAAGCTTCAAAATATATATATTGCAGAAATATATGACGATATGAAGGACTCAGGCAGCATTTATTTAGATGATTTAAAACTTCTATATCCAGAAAAAACCAATGGGGATAATGAAATAGAAAAATCTAAGTATGAAGATAAATATAAAGCAGTCCCTGAGACATATAACAATAAATTAGAATTTATAGATGAGAAAATGTATTTAGATGATAGTCAAGAAACTTACGAAAATAACCAAAGAAACTTAATCTATTACGAACTAATGATTGAAGATGGTAGCATATTAGGTAGCATTGAGGATATAAAAGAATTATCTTTGGAAAACAACAAAAAAATAGTGATAAATATGGACAATCCTATTGAAAATTTAAACCAAAATGAATACAATGGATTTGTGAAGTTAATGGAACAGGCTTTTGGTAATGATAGTGAAGTAATAGTAGTACATAAAGGTGAGACATCAAACATATTATATGAAAATGGATTTAGATACATTGAATATGAAGATGAACTGACTCTATATATAAACGAAGGTAATTTTTACTATAAAATTAATTGAGGTGTTTATGGATAAAAAAGAAGTAAGGAATATAATGTCAAAGAGAAGAAAAAGTATGTCGGAACAGGAAGTCAATCGCAAAAGTAAAACAATAATTGAAAAAGTCATGAATACAGAAGAATTTAAGAAGTCAAAAAATCTTATGGTTTTCTTAAGCTTCGACAATGAAGTTTACACCTTTGACCTAATTGATAAAGCCATGGATATGGGTAAAAAAGTAGTAGTACCCTATACTGTTAAAGATACCTATGAAATTATACCTACCCTTCTAAAAAACATAGAAGAAGATCTGGAAGTAAGTAGTTATGGATATCTGGAGCCAAAAAAAGACAAAATTACAGCAGTGCAGGAAGAAGATATTGATTTGACTATAGTTCCCGGTCTAGCTTTTGATAAGAATATGAACAGGATAGGTTTTGGTAAAGGATATTACGATAGATATCTAGCAAAAACAAAAAAAGACTCTAAAAACATGGCGATAGCTTATGAATACCAGGTGCTTGAAGAGATTCCTTATGATGATTATGATGTAAAAATGGATTATATAATAACAGAAGAAAACATATATAAAAATGCAGAATAACATCTGCATTTTTGTTAATATATACTCATTGTAAATATTAAAGATTAATGTTAGAATAAAAATTCAGGAAGTGAAAAATGAGTAAGACTATACAAAAGGTAGAAAATAACATAAAAAAATACAACCTAATAAAAGAAAAAGACAGCATATTAATCGGATTGTCCGGTGGACCGGATTCTGTTATGCTTCTACATGCTTTGATTAAAATTCAAAATTCCTTGGACTTTCAAATTTATGCGTCCCATATTAATCACCTATACAGAGGTGATGATGCATATAAGGACGAAGATTTTGTAAGACAGTTGTGTGAAGACAAAGGTATAAAACTATATATAAAAAGGCAAAATGCTTCTATATTAGCAAAAGAGAAAAAAATAACCGAAGAAGAAGCTGGAAGAGAAATTAGATACGGATTTTTTAATGAAATTCTGGAGGAACTTGGAGGAGGTTTAATAGCTACAGCTCACAATAAAAATGACCAGGCTGAAACTCTTCTTCAAAGAGTTATCCGAGGCACCGGGATAGAGGGACTCACAGGTATGGATTATAAGCAGGATAATATAATAAGACCCATACTAAATATTGACAAGGAAGAAATATTAAAGTATCTAAATAAAAACAATTTAGAATATTGTATAGACAAAACAAACGAACAACCAATCTACGGAAGAAATAAAATACGTCTGGAACTAATACCCTACATAGAAAAAAACTTCAATAAAAATTTGCGAGATACTCTTTTTAGAATGTCTGAAAATATGAAAGACGATTATAATATAATAAGAGACCAGGTCCAATTAGACTTTAAAGGATGCCTTATATCAAGGGATAAAGAAAAAATCATATTGGATATTGATAAATTGTTGGAATTTTCGAAAGGAATAAGAAGTAGAATACTTAGAAATTCTATTGAAATAATAAAGGGTAATAAAGTAGATGTAGAACGAAAGCATATAGATTATTTAGATAGGTTTGCAGGTAAAAAACAAACAGGTAAGACTGTGGATTTGGGAGATAATATAATTGGAGAAATATCCTACGAAAAATTAATTATAAGAAATAAAGATAAAATTAAGAATTATATGTATAATTTAGAAGTAGGCATAAATTATATCGAAGAAATAAATAAAGGTATAAAAATATCTAAACATGGTAACAATAAGATAAATAACAACACAAATTCAATCCTTATAGATTCAGAAAAAGTACAGGGACAGTTAAAGGTTAGAAACAGAAAAAGTGGAGATAAATTTCAACCCTTAGGTATGAAAGGAAACAAAAAAGTTAAAGATTATTTTATAGATGAAAAAATACCTGTAAGATTAAGGGACGAAATACCTTTGATTTGTGATGACGAAAATATAATATGGATTGCAGGTTACAGGATGAATCACAAATATCGAATAACTGAAAAAACATCAAAAACAATAAAAATTGAAATAGTGGAGGTATAGAATGAATCTAGAAAAAATAACAAAAGAAGTAATGATAAGCGAGCAAGAAATTAAAGATAAAGTAAAAGAATTAGGTAAAATGATAACAGAAGATTACAAGGGAAAAGATCTCGTAGTGATTTGCGTGTTAAAAGGAGCGATAATGTTCGTTTCCGACTTGATAAAAGAGATAAAAGTACCTTTAGCAATAGACTTTATGGCAGTATCAAGTTATGGAAATTCAACTAAATCATCAGGGGTTGTAAAGATTATTAAAGACCTGGATGATAGCATAGAAGGTAAAGATGTACTTATAGTTGAAGATATAATAGATTCAGGACTTACTTTGGCATATTTATTAGATAACCTAGAATCAAGAGATCCAAAATCTATAGAAATATGTACTCTACTTGATAAACCAACAGGAAGAAAAACAGATGTAGACACAAAATACGTTGGATTTGAAATTAAAGATGAATTTGTTGTAGGATATGGTCTTGACTATGCAGAAAAATATAGAAATGTACCTCATATTTTTGTCTTGAAAGAGGAAGTATACCAATAATTATTGAAAGCATATAATTATTGTGTTACAATAAAAAATTAGTGAGAAAGTAAATAACATAATAATTACATATAACTTAGCGAGGAGGACTAAATGAAGAAATTCGCAAAAGGCATCGGTCTATATATAGCTATTTTCATAGTTATACTACTGATAGTGAGTTTGATGTCTAATACTGGAGTTGAACCGAAAGAAATATCATTTTCGGAACTAATAGTACAGCTTCAGAACAAAAATATAAGCAGCATAAACTTTATAGAAAATCAAGTGGAAGGAACCCTTAAGGACGGTACACAATTCAAATCCTATGTGCCTAATATAGTTATGCTTTCGGATATCTACAATAGGTATTTGGCAGCGGATGTAGAAGCAGGAGTAGTAACAATGGAAGGTGAACCCGTTCCGGAAACACCATTTTATATACAACTACTACCAACTATAGGTATGATAGCATTATTTGCTATTTTCTGGTTTGTATTTATGAACCAATCCCAAGGTGGAGGCGGAGGAAAAGTTATGTCCTTCGGAAAAAGCAAGGCTAAACTTCATGAAGACGATCCTAAGAAGAGAATTACCTTCGACCAGGTAGCAGGATTAGATGAAGAAAAGGAAGAAATGACTGAAATAGTTGATTTCTTAAAAGATCACAAGAAATTCACTAAACTTGGGGCTAGAATACCTAAAGGAGTACTAATGGTGGGGCCTCCAGGAACAGGAAAAACTTACTTATCAAAAGCTGTGGCTGGAGAAGCAGGAGTACCATTTTTCAGTATAAGTGGTTCTGATTTTGTCGAGATGTTTGTTGGTGTTGGAGCATCTAGGGTAAGAGATTTATTTGAGCAGGCAAAGAAAAATGCACCTTGTATAATATTTATAGACGAAATAGATGCAGTAGGTAGAAAAAGAGGAGCTGGCTTAGGAGGCGGACATGATGAAAGAGAGCAAACTTTAAATCAGTTACTTGTAGAAATGGATGGTTTTGGAGTTAATGAAGGAATCATAATGATAGCTGCTACTAATAGACCAGACATTTTAGACCCTGCTATACTTAGACCTGGTAGATTTGACAGACAGGTTCATATAGGAATTCCAGATATAAACGGTAGACAGGCTATTTTAAAAGTTCATGCAAAGAATAAACCTTTAGCAGAAGATGTAGATCTGGAAATCATTGCTAGGAGAACCCCAGGGTTTACACCGGCAGACTTGGAAAATTTACTAAACGAAGCAGCATTATTAGCTGCTAGAAATGATTTAGAAAAAATACCAATGGAAGTTATTGAAGAATCAATAACTAAGGTAATAGCTGGTCCGGAAAAGAGAAGTAAGGTAATAAGTGAAAAAGAAAAGAGGCTGACAGCTTATCACGAGGCAGGACATGCTTTAGTTGCTACAATGCTTCCAAATACAGATCCAGTTCACATGATATCAATTATTCCTAGAGGTAGAGCAGGTGGATTCACTATGATACTACCTAAGGAAGATAAATACTATAGATCTAAAACGGAAATGGAAGAAACCCTAGTACACTTATTGGGGGGAAGAGTTGCTGAGAAGCTTGTACTTGATGATATAAGTACAGGAGCATCCAATGACATCCAGAGAGCTACAAAAATAGCTAGAGGAATGGTAACTCACTACGGTATGAGTGATGAATTAGGACCAATGACATATGGTAGTGATGAAGATGAAGTATTCTTGGGAAGAGATTTCTCAAAGAGTAAAAACTATTCAGAAGAAGTAGCTGCAAAAATAGATAATGAAATGAGATCTATCATAGATAAAGCATACTACAAGGCTGAAAATCTACTTAAAGAAAATATGGATAAATTACACAAGGTTGCTGAGGCATTACTTGAAAAAGAAACCTTAGATGCCGAACAGTTTAATGAAATAATAGCAGAAGCATAAAACAAAGTCTTGGTGAAATTCCAAGACTTTTTTATATATTCATAAATTTTTTATTATTTATTAAGCAAATATATAATATTTTGTTATATATTATACTTAGAAAGAGAGGACTTTATGAGTAAAGAAAATATATTAATAGTAGATGACGATAAAGATATCAGAAATATGATAAAAATATACCTGAAAAACGAGAATTACAATGTGTTTACGGCGGAAAATGGTGAAGAAGCCATAAAAATCACAGATAATAACAAAATCGACTTGATAATTCTCGATATTATGATGCCTCAAATGAACGGTACAGAAACCTGCATGAAAATCAGAGAAAAGCACAAAATGCCTATAATTTTTCTTACGGCAAAAACAGAAGACCAAGATAAAATTACGGGACTTTCAGCTGGTGGGGATGACTATATTACAAAACCATTTAATCCCCTGGAATTAATCGCAAGAGTCAAGGCAAATATAAGAAGGGTTAGAGTATTCGACAATATACAGGATAAGGAAGATAATAACAAAATCCAGATAGAAAATCTTACAATAGACAAGGATAATCACCAGGTTTTTATCGAAGATAGAGAAGTACACTTAACAAAAACAGAATTTGAAATATTGAGACTTTTAGCGGAAAATAAAGGTAAAGTTTTCAGCATAGAAAAAATATATAACAGAGTATGGCAGGATGAATTTTTTGTTACGGATAATACAGTTACAGTGCATATAAGAAAGTTAAGAGAAAAACTTGGAGATGATTATAAGAATCCTAAGTACATAAAGACTATTTGGGGAGTTGGCTACAAGGTTGAAAAAAATTAAATTAGAAAAAAGTTTAAAAACTGAATTTCTAGGTATGTTTATTATAGCTTTAATACTTAGCTTTACATTAGGAATATCTTTGTTTTATCTTTCTGAAAACTTATACACTGAGTTCAGAGAAGAAAAATTTTTAGATGAAAGAGAAAAAGCTAAGAACTATCTGGAGAATGTAGTTGAAAATATAGAAGGAAGTAGAGATGCTTTACCTATAAATTCCTTCAATAACACTTTAGAGAGTAGGATAAAAGTAAATAATCTTTACCACCTTAGTATTGCTGATGAAAATGGGTCCATTATTTTCAATGGAGGAATACAAAACCTAGAGTCAAGAGACTTTCTTTTTTACGATACATTAGATTTTAGCGGTAGAAAACATATAGTATTTGTAGAAGGAAGATATCAATCTAATGATTTTGAAAAAGAAATTATAGCCATGCTTGTTATTATTCTTTCAGTTTTGTTTTTTATAGTAGTATTTTTTAAGCTTGCAAATAAAAGGATCGACTATATAAACGAAATATCTGAAAAAGTCGATGAAATATCAGGAGGAAACTTAGACACATTTATAGATTTAAAGGGAAACGACGAGTTAACTTCTCTTGCCGGCAACATTAACTACATGGCATATTCATTAAAGGAAAGAAATGAATATGAAGAAAAGGTAGAAATGTCGAAGAGAGAATTAGTAACAAATATGTCCCATGATCTTAGGAGCCCTCTTACATCTATAATAGGATATCTTAATTTAATAAAAGACAGTAAAAATGAAAGTAGAGACGAAATCAAAGAATATGCTGAGGTTTCCTACAATAAAGCTATGCAGCTAAAAGAACTTACAGAGAGACTTTTCGAATACTCAAAGATAACTAGCGAAAAGATGATAGTAGAAAAACAGCATATAGATGTTAATTTACTCATAAACCAAATTAAAGAAGAATATGCTTATATAATAAAGTTCAATAAATTGGATTTAAAAACTAATATAAAAAATGAAAAACTAGAAATATATGCAGACCCTATTTTAATGGTTAGACTTTTTGAAAACCTCATAATGAACGCTGTAAAATATGCAAAAAAACCGGGGTATTTTCTTATGGAAACAGATTCAAAAGAAGGGTACGTATATATTAGATTTAAGAATAAAATTAAAGATAAGTTTGATCCAGAGGATCTAGATCGTATATTTGAAAGAATGTATATAAAGGATGAGTCAAGACAGGAAGGCAAAAGTACTGGATTAGGACTGGCAATTAGCAAAGAAATCGTAGAAATAAACGGTGGAAGAATATGGGCTGAAACAAAAGGTAATGACATAATCTTCAACTTAAAATTTCTTAAGAGTAAGTAAATAAAAAAGAGTAAGGAAATTTCCTTACT
>DPPH01000211.1 GCA_003539375.1 Clostridiales bacterium | reverse complement strand
CACCTTGTTCTATCTTGGCTTTTTTTTCTCTTAGTTCTTGTAGTTTTTCTCTCATTTTTCCTCCTACATTACAAGTACTAAGGTACAAGCTCGCACCTTAGTACTATTTAAGTTGTATAATTTCTATCCGATTAATGCTCTAACTAATACAAATAAAACCGATGGACATAAAAGACTTCCTAACCCTGTATAAAAGGTCGCTGTCATCGCTCCATATGGTATTAATTTTGGATCTGTTGCTGCTAGTCCGCCAGCAACTCCACTAGTTGTTCCAATCATTCCGCCGTATACCATTGCTGCTGTTGGATTATCTAATTTTATAATAGGTGCTATAAATGGTGTTATTATCATTGTAAGTATTGATTTTACAACTCCTGCTGCTATAGATAATGCTATTACTTCAGAACTAGCTCCTAATGCTCCACCGGTAACTGGTCCTACTATGAATGTAACTGCTCCACCACCTATTGTAGCTACATCAACTGGATCTGTATAACCTAAAAGATATGCTATTATGCTCCCTACAATAAAGGAAAATATTACACCAAATACTAGTGCTATACTTCCAGGTATTCCTGCTTTTTTAAGGTTTTCAACCTTAACTCCAAAGGCAGTTGAAATGATTGCGAAATCTCTCATCATTCCTCCCCCTAGTAATCCAAACCCTGAAAAAACTGCTATGTCTGCTACTCCTGAAGTTCCACCTGTATATTTTCCTGCTACATATGCTATTACTAGTCCTAAAATAATTGCAATAGCTGAACCCATTCTTTTTTGTTTAATAGAACTTGCAAATGTGTAAGAAATCAACATAATAATTGCAACTAGCAAAAATGCTCCTACTAAACCGTAACTTGTAAAAATTCCTTGTATTAAACTTAACATTTTATACCTCCTCTATTATGCTGCTTCTTTATCTTTTTTTGGTGAAGTTAGCTTTGTAATAAAAGGTATGCAAAGCATAGCTCCTATTGTTGCTAATCCTCCTGCTAAAAAAGCCACTGCTCCGCCTTCAAATGCTGCAACTACATTTTGCCTTGCTGCCATAGCTACTATTATTGGTATATACAAAGCACTTAATAATCTAATACCATTTTGTGTTCTTTCATGTAAAGGTCTTCCTTTTCCTTCTAAGTAGTTAGTTATGGCTACTAATAGAAGCATTGCAAAACCTACACCGCCTACATTACCACTTATTCCTAATGCTACACCTAAGCTCCTACCTAAGAAAGTTCCTATAAACATGCATAGGCCAACTAGTCCAAATCCATATATTTCCATTACAATACTCCTTCTTCTTTAAATTTTTCTATTTCTTCTTTTGAGTATCCAAGTCTTTCAGCTAGAACTTCTTCATTGTGCTGTCCAAGTACAGGTGCTGGGAATCTAATTTTATCTGATACACCATCCATTTTAATTGGAATTCCTGGAAGATGCTGTTTGCCTGCAACAGGATGTTCAACTTCTTGAATCATATTTCTAGCGAGTACCTGTTCATCTTTTACAAGCATTTCCATGTTGTTAATTGGTCCACTAGGAACTCCTGCATCTAAAAGTATTTTCTTCCATTCCTCTGTTGTTTTTTCTTTTATTTTTTCATCTATTAAAGGTTTCAACGCATCGTAGTTTTTATTTCTTAAAGGATTAGTTTTGAATCTTTCATCATCTATTAATTCTTCTGTACCCATAGCCTTGCAAAATTTAGCCCACAGGTTATCATTTCCGGCAGCTATTACAATTTGTCCGTCGCTGGTATTAAATGGTTCAAATGGTACAATTGAAGTATGTTTATTTCCAGCTGGTTTTGGAGCTACACCTGTAGCAAAGTATCTTGCTAATGCATTTTCTAGTATGCCAACTTGGCAGTCTAACATAGATACATCAACTTTTGTTCCTTTACCAGTCTCTCTTCTTTCATTTACAGCCGCTAGTATACCGATTGCTGTAAATAGTCCTGAAAAAATATCTGCAACTGAAGGACCTACTCTTGTTGGTTCTCCACCTTTAGGTCCAGTAATACTCATAATTCCACCCATAGCTTGAATTACTCCATCATAAGCCGGTCTTTTACTGTAAGGACCTGTGTGTCCAAATCCTGATGATGCTGCATAAATTAATTTTGGGTTGATTTCTTTTAATACATCATAGCCAAGTCCAAGTTTTTCCATAGTTCCTGGTCTATAATTTTCTACAATTACATCTGCATCTTTTAATAAATCTTTTAGTATTTTCTTTCCTTCTTCTTTTTTAAGATTTAATGTTAAACTTTTTTTGTTACGATTCAAACTCATAAAGTAAGCGCTTTCATTATTCACATAAGGGCCAAAGGCTCTTGAGTCGTCACCAGTTTTAGGCATTTCAATTTTCAGTACATCTGCTCCTAAATCCGCCAGCACCATTGTACCGTAAGGTCCTGCTAAAACTCTTGATAAGTCGATTACTTTTATGTTTTCTAATGGTAAATTCATATATATAATACCTCCTAAATATTTGTTGACTATATATAATGCATGAGTCGTGCCAAAAAAAGATTCTTGAAATTTCAATGTTTTTTGCTTAAAAAAACATAAAAAAATGGTTAACTTTTAACCACTGGTTAAAAGTTAACCATTTAACAATATTCTTATTTGTTCTCTATTTTATATTTCTTCATTTTGTTTCTTAGTGTGGTTCTAGTTATCCCAAGCTCTTTTGATGAATGGGTAATATTGAAGTCATTTTTAGTCAGTGTTTCTAAAATAATTTTTTTCTCTGCATCTTGTAAATCATTGTCCTGTGAGTTTCTTCTTTTTATAAAAACTTCCTCCGGTAAGTCTTCCACTAAAAGTTTTTCATTGTTTGATAAAATCATAATTCTTTCTATTGTGTTTTTTAATTCTCTTACATTGCCGTACCATTCATAATTTAGCATTAAATCAAGGGCCTCTTCACTTATTTCTTTTATTGAAGATTCCATTCTCTGTTTATAAAAATCCAAAAAGTATTCAAGTAGTTCTTCTATATCTTCTTTTCTCTTTCTTAATGGTTCTATTTTTATAGGTATAACATTAAGTCTGAAGTATAGATCTTCTCTAAAATTTTTCTGCTTGATTTCATAATTTAGATTTTTATTAGTAGCAGAAACTACCATTGAATCGAATTTGATTTCTTCTGTTCCACCAACTCTTCTAAATTTCTTTTCTTGCAGAGCTCTAAGTAATTTTTTTTGTAGGGATAATTCCATGTCTCCTATTTCATCTAAAAACAAAGTGCCACCATCAGATTTTTCGATTAATCCTATTTTTCTATCCTTTGCTTCACTAAAGGCACCTTTTTCATAACCAAAAAGTTCACTTTCTTGTAATGATTTTGGTACCGCAGCACAATTCAGAGGAATAAAAGGCTTATCCTCTCCTAGAGCCTTAGCAATGTTTTTCGCTACTACTTCTTTTCCTGTACCGCTTTCTCCAGTTATTAAAACTCTTGTTTTAATCTTCTTTTCACTTATTGTATTAATTATTTTTGTGATTTCTTTTATATTTTGACTTTTCCCAATCAAAGGATTTTCTGAATACTTTTCTATTTTATTCTTTTTATTTATATAACATCTCATGTTGTTTATCGATTTCATAACATCTGCTATTTTAAAAGGTTTAGTAAAATAATCATAAGCTCCCATTTTCATAGCTTTAACAGCTATTCTTACTTCGCTTATATATGTTATCATTATAACTGTTATATCTAATTTTAATTTATTGATACTTTCTAGAACTTCTAATCCATCAATACCTGGTAGTTTGATATCTATTATAGCTAAGTCTATATGATTACTTTTTAGTATTTCCAGACCTTTTTCACCAGTATCAGCATCAAAAACTTTAACATCTTCAAGTTTTTTCAATCCAATTTTTAGAGAATATCTTATACTTTTTTCGTCGTCAATTATAAGTATATTCATTACTTTTTCCTCCTTTTAGGTATAGTTATAATGAATTCTGTACCCTCGCCGTATTTACTGTTTATTTCAATTTTTCCATCATTGTCTCTTATATATTTATAAGATGTGGATAATCCTAATCCTGTACCATCTTTTTTAGTCGTGTAAAAAGGTTCAAAAATGTTTTTCATTTCATCTTCTTTTATTCCAACTCCAGTATCTTGTATAATGATTTTCACTGCTTCTTTTAGTTCATTTATCTTTATATTAATATATCCTTCTCCTTTTATTGCCTGTATCGAGTTTTTTATAATGTTAATTAAGGCCTGTTTAATGCTTCTTCTATCAATATTTAGGTATATTTTTTCTTTTTCTTGATCAATTTTTACTTTTATTCCAGAATTTATCATCTCAGATCTAAGTATGTTTACACTTTCATTCACTATTTGACATATATCTACTTCAATATTTTCCTGGTTTTTTGATTTTGTGAAATTCAAAAAATTTAAAACTATACTGTTTAAATCTTCTATTTCTTCCTCAATTAAATTTAAAATTTCTTCTTTTTCATTTTTATCAGCTATATCGCTTTTATACAGTTCCAGAAGGTTACTTAACCCAGCTAAAGGATTTCCTATATCATGAATGATTGAGGAAGAGAATTCTCCCACTATATTCAACCTATCTTCTCTTTTAATTTCTTCTTCAAGTCTTTTTATTACTTCAATATTATTAATAAGAAAAGCATATCCAATTTTATTTTTTTCTTCATTCTTTATTACTGAACAAATTATTCTGCAGGGTATACTTTGTTTATTTTTATTAATTAATACCGTCTCTCTTTCTAAAAGTTTATCTCCCTTTTCTTCAATATTTTCTATGAATTTTTTGAAATTTATATGAATTTTATTACTAAAGTAGTCATATTTTTTTCCTATTAAATTTTCTCCCCTATATCCACTAATCTCTTCTGCTTCTCTGTTAAAAATAACTATTTCATCTTTTGAGTCTATAACAATGATTCCACTTCCTGCACTCATAAGGATGTTGTTAAGATACTGCTTAATCTGATTCTCATTTTTTATAGATGTTCTTAACTCTTCAACTTTCATATCTAAATCTTTTGTTATATTTTTAAAAGTTTCTGTAAGTTCCCCAATTTCAGATTTTGAGTCTATTTTCACTTCATCAAACCTGTTGTCTCCTTCAGACCACTTTCTTACTAAAAATACGAGATTTTGTATTGGTTTAGTTATACCCAAGGACAAAATTAAAGCAATGACTATCCCTATTCCAAGTAAAATTAAAACTAATCCCCTCATATCGTTAACAACTTGAAAGGCCTCACCTAATAAGGCTTGCTCTTCCTGTTCCACAAGGACTGCTAAGTCTGCATTATCAACGTGGGTTATTGAAACATAGTATGTTTTGTTATTTCTTTCTATAAGACCAGTACCAGTAATTTTCTTTTCTAATACTTCATATAAACTGTACTCTTTTTCATTTATATTGATTTTATTATTTTCCATAGAAACTATTTCATCAGTTTTAAGTTCCTCGTAAGGGTTGACAATTAATGATCCAAAACTATCAACAACCCATATACCTCCATTAAATACTACATCTGAATCAATAATTACATTCTTCATTTCTGCCAAGGGTATACCACCAGCCATAAGACCATATATATATTCTCCCTTTTGGACCGGAGCGGCAACCACAAAATGAGGTTTGCCTAAAACTCTACTTATATATAGTTTGCTTATAAAGGACTCCCTATACCTCATAATATGTTGGTAGTAATCTCTGTCAGTATAGGTGTTTTTTTCAATAGCAATAGGATTGTAAGGCTTAGAGTACATCATTCTACCTTCTGTACTTGTAAAGAACACCAAGTCAAAATAGTCGTAGTTATCCACCAATCTATTTATTTCATAGTATATATAGTCTTTATTTAAATTTTCTACAGTATATTTAGTAGAGGTTTCAATTTCCTTTAGTGCTGAAGCTAAATATAGGTCTATTTTTTTACTGACTAATTCTGATATTGCGGAGTTTTTTGATAATTTCTCTTCTAAAGCATTGTTTTGAACATTATCAACTACCATAAAAACACCAACAATGAGTAGTATTAGTAAGTATAGTGTGAAAAATGCTGGTATTTTAAATTTTATACTTCTAAAATTCATATTAGTTCCTGCTTTCGATTATTTTTGACAGTTATTTCATTATACATTAATATTATAGAATTTTAAATCACTAGATTAATAATAATTAAACAATAGTTGAGTAGTATAAAGATGGTAGAACGGTAGTAAAACAATAGTTGAACTTCGGTTTAGTAATAGTTGAACGATTGTGAAACGATGGTTAAATAATGGTAAATAAGAAGTTAGAATAAAACTATTCTAGCTTCTTTATTTTTTGTCACATTGAGCAAGGTCGAAATGTCTTGAAAAAAAAGATTCTTCACATTCGTTCTGAATGACAAATACAAAAGATTCCTCAATACTTCGGATTGACAATTATGCTGTCACTCAGAAAAACACAGGGGGAAAAACACAGGGGGACTGTCCCCCTGTGTTTTTCCCCCTGTGTTAATAAATGTACAAAAAAAGAATTTCAGCTTAACAGCTGAAATTCTTGCTTTTTTTAAATTCAAGTTTTCTTCTCGAAAATTAATCGATTTTGTATTTTTTCTTAAACTTGTCAACTCTTCCGCCTTTATCAACAAGCTTTTGTTTTCCAGTAAAGAAAGGATGGCATTCTGAACAAATCTCCACTTTTATTTCATCTTTATCTGTAACTGATCCTGTTTCGAATGTATTGCCACAAGCACACGTCACCTGAACTTTTTTGTATTCTGGTTGTATATCTTTTTTCATGCCTTTCACCTCTTTCCTTCAATGATATCTATAATAATTACATTATCTTCTAAGCACTAAAAAATTATAGCACAGTATCAAAAACATTTCAATGTTTTTTTAATTTCTACCGTTATTTTTTGGTAAATCCATGAATTTATCCACATTTTGGATGAATTCTGCGTTGGTTTTCGTTGTAGCCAAGCCGTCTATAAGCTTTTCTGTAACAAAATCTATTGGATAACTGCTTAAAGCTTTTCTTAAAGCCCAAATAGTTTGCAGTTCGTACTGGTCTAGTAGTAAATCTTCCCTTCTGGTTCCTGATTTGTTTATGTCTATTGCTGGGAAAACTCGTTTTTCTGATAGTTTTCTATCCAAGTGGACTTCCATGTTACCGGTACCTTTGAATTCTTCAAATATAACATCGTCCATTCTGCTTCCCGTCTCTACTAAAGCTGTAGCTAAAATAGTCAGGCTTCCACCGAATTCAATATTTCTTGCTGCTCCAAAGAACCTCTTTGGATTGTGCAGAGCTCCAGGATCTAATCCACCGGATAATGTTCTTCCTGTAGGTGGTATGGTAAGGTTGTAAGCCCTTGCCAGTCTGGTAATAGAATCCATAAGTATTACTACATCTTTACCGTGTTCTACAAGTCTCTTTGCTCGCTCTAAAACCATCTCTGCTACCTTTATATGGTGTTTAGGCTGTTCGTCAAAGGTTGAGTAAACTACTTCCCCTTTTACAGACCTTTGCATATCCGTTACCTCTTCCGGTCTCTCATCTATAAGTAGTATGATTACTTCAAGTTCCGGTGAATTCTTAGATATACTGTTGGCTATGCTCTTTAGGAGGGTAGTTTTTCCTGCCTTTGGCGGTGCAACTATCATACCTCTTTGCCCTTTTCCTATAGGAGCAATCATGTCTATTATTCTAGTAGCTAACTGTCTTCTAGATCTTTCCATCTTTATTCTTTCTTCTGGAAATATAGGTGTTAAGGTGTCGAAATTAGGTCTTTTTCTTGCACTTTCAGGGTCTTCGTCGTTTACCTTTTTAACGTATAAAAGGGCTTTGTATTTCTCTCCCTGCTTCGGTGGTCTAGTAATACCACTGATTTTGTCTCCAGTCCTCATGCTGAACCTTCTTATCTGAGACGGCGAAATATATACATCATCATCGGAAGTAAGGTAGTTGTGTCTTCTTAAAAAACCGTATCCGTCGGGATGGGTTTCTAAAATTCCCGAAACTTGATCGATATTTTCACTGTTGTCTATTTCTTCTGATAGTCTATCGGGAAGATCTTTTTTATGCTTTTCCTTTTCTTCAGTTTTGATGTTTTCTAATTTGTCAATTATTTCATCTATTAATTCAGTTTTTTTATATTTGCTAATGTTTTTAATGTCTTTTTTCTTTGCCAGTTCTCTAAGTTCCGACAGTTTCATATTTGATAATTCGTTAATATTCAAATCTATACCTCCAGTGTTTTTTGAACATAAAAAATCCACAGAAATATCCCTGTTTAAGTTTAAAAAGTTGGATTTTCTAAAATAAGGATTGTTTTAGGTAAGCTTTTTCGATAGGTAAATTAATCATATCATTTACTTACAGTTCAGTCAATCAAATGGGCTAAATTTCTTTAAAATTCAAATAAGATTGTATTTTAAATTATATTATAATATAATTATTTTATAAAAGTAAAGATTCGTTTTTTATAAAAATAGGAGGTAATTATATGTTAGTAACTGGAAAAGAACTGCTTGATAAGGCTCACGAGGGAGGTTATGCAGTAGGTGCTTTTAATGTAAACACTATGGAACAGTGTCAGGCTATAATAGCTGCTGCAGAAGAAACAAGATCCCCTGTGATTATTCAAGCAAGTCAAGGGGGCTTAAAATATGCTGGGGTAAAGATGATTTCAGCTATGGTAAAGGCTCTAGCTGAAGATACAGATATACCGGTAGCCCTTCATTTAGACCACGGTACAGATTTTAAACAGATTATGCTTTGTTTAAGACACGGATTTACTTCTGTAATGATAGATGCTTCAAAACTTCCTCTTCAAGGAAATATAGATACTACTAAAAAGGTATGTGAAATTGCTCATGCCGTAGGGGTTTCTGTAGAGGCGGAAATAGGAAAAATCGGTGGTACGGAAGATGATGTTACTGTGTCAGAAAGAGAAGCTACTTTCACAGATCCTGACGAGGCAGCAAAGTTGGTAAATGAAACGGGAGTTGATTCTTTAGCCATTGCGATTGGAACTGCTCACGGTCCTTACAAGGGTGAGCCAAAATTAGACTTTGATAGGCTTGAGTTAATTAAAAAGAAATTAGATATGCCAATAGTACTTCACGGTTCATCGGGAGTTCCTGAAGCTAGTATTAGAAAGGCTGTATCCTTGGGAGTAAATAAAATAAATATTGACACAGATATTAGACTCTCCTTTAGCGCAGCTGTAAGAGATTTTGTAGATAAAAGTGATGCTTACGATCCTAGAAAAATTATAACTCCAGCTAGGGATGCAATGAAAGAAACTATCAAAGAAAAGATGATTATGTTTGGTTCTGCTGGAAAGGTTTAATAAACTATAGAATAAGTAGAGGATGCTGAAATCAGCATCCTTTTTTTAAAACCTAAATCCTTCTTTTTTTTCGGTAGTTATAATTAACAAGCCTATAATAATAAAGGGCAATCCAAAAATCAAAGCTGCATCAATATCTGATAGTCCTCCTCTTATTATCATGTAAGCTGCGTTAAATATACCTCCCGCAAATACCAGGATTCCACCAAATTTTGCACTTTTAAATGATGTAATAAACCCTATAAGCATTATCAAGAAACTTATTACCATAATTAATAATTCCATAGGCATTCCAGTTTCTTTTAATTCTCCACTTAATAATCCTTCTCCAACAAAAAAGGTGGCAAAAAAAGCAAATACCAGTACAAATAAAATTCTTGAAGTTATTCTTAAGAATTTTCTCAATCCAAACACCTCTTATTCTTCAAATCTTCCCATCTTTTTACCTAGAAAAAATATTGAAATAGCTCCCGGACCTGTGTGAGCACCGATAGCACAACCCATGCTGCTCACCATGAAACTTTTTACCCCTAGCTCTTCCATCATTAATTCTTCTATTTTTTCTACTTTTTCCATGTCAGATGCATGAGTGATACCTACAGTTTGATTTTCTATATCTATCTGATTTTCTTTTATAGTTTCAATAATTTCTACAAATAACTTTTTATTTCCTCTAACTTTTTTATAAGAGTAGAGTTTTCCTTCATCATCAACCTGAAGTACCGGCTTAATGCTTAGCATATTTCCTATAACAGCTGAACTTTTATTTAGCCTACCACCTCTGAATAAGTAATCTAGATTATCTACGGTAAAAACATGCTGCATTTTATCTGCCTTATCTTTAACTATATCTATTATTTCTTCCCTTGTCTTACCTTCTTCAGCTGCTTTTAAAGCTTCTAAAGCGACAAGTCCGTAACCCATGGAAGCACATTTTGTATCAATTATAACTAAATCTAAGTCTTTTTCTTCTTTTATCATTTCAAGGGCTATATTACTGGTTTCGAACATTTTAGTAAGCCCGGATGAAAAACAGACATATAAGTATTGTTTATTTTCATCTAACTGTCTAAATCTTTCTAAATACTGATTTGGTGGTACCTGAGATGTCTTGTATACTACTCCCTTTTTCATATCTTCGAACAATTTTTCCGGAGTAATGGTCTTCCCGTCAAAAAAAGTTTCTTCTTCCAATATTACAGGAATTGCTATAGGATCTAATTTATATTTTTCTATAATTTCTTTCGGTAAATCACTTGCACTATCTACTAATATTTCAACATTCATTGAATCCCTCCTTAGGTAATTATAATTCTTTATTAATTATATGTCAAATTATACCATAAAAAAAGCTTAGATTCTTGCAAATCTAAGCTTTTAATTAAATATTAATTATATTCAAATTTATTTACTAATTATTCTGCTTCAGGAGTGAAGGTTCTTCCTGCAAGTTCTTTATCAAGCATGTAAAGGCCGTTAGGACTCTTTTCTACTCTTTCAAGCTTAACTATCATATCCTTCATAGTATTTTCTTCTTCAACTTGTTCGTCTACAAACCACTGAAGCATGCTTTTTGTTGCATATTCTTTTTCTTCTTCAGCTATTTCCATTAATTCATATATTCTGCTAGTCACAAACTTTTCGTGTTCTAAAGCTTTCTTAAATACATCTACACAAGATTCAAAATCTTTTCCAACTAACTCTAATGGTGTTAATTCTACGTCTCCGTCCATTTCGTATACGAAATCGTAGAATTTCTGAGCGTGGAATCTTTCTTCTTCAGCCTGCACCTTAAAGAAGTTTGCAAATCCAGGTAAATCATTTGAATCAAAGTAAGCTTCCATAGCCACATAGTAGTGTGCTGATTCTAACTCATATTTAATCTGTTTGTTCAGTTCGTTTAATAGTTTTTCTGATAACATTATTATCCTCCTAAAATTTATATTTACTTCATAAAAAAGTTTTAATCAAACTCTTTATAATATATACCCTTTGATCTTCAATATATTCATTAAATTTACTTTTTCTCTTTAATATCGTAGAGATCTGTCCTTCTGTGTTTTAGAAGGGGTAGCTGGTTTCTTATATTCTTAACTTCTTCTAAATCGATGTCATTAATTATATATCCTTCTTCATAACCCATCCTATCAATAACTTTACCCCAAGGTGATACTAGAATGGTGTTGCCGTAGGATGTATATGAAGCTTCCTTATCTTGAGCCGGTGCAGTTCCAACTGTAAAAACCTGGTTGTCTAGAGCTCTTACCCTAAAAGAAATCTCCCAGTGGGCTGGTCCGGTAGTCATATTAAAAGCTCCCGGTACTATTATTACTTCTGCACCTCTAAGGGCCATAAGTCTAGACCACTCTGGAAATCTAATGTCATAGCATATCATAAGTCCAATTTTACCAAATTCCGTATCTACTACAGTCAAGTCTTTTCCAGGGGTAAGGGTCTCTGATTCTATAAAAGTCTGCCCGCCTTCTATATCGATGTCAAAGAGGTGAACCTTTCTATGTTTACCAATTTGTTTTCCGTTTCTATCAAAAACGTATGAGGTATTGTAAACTTCTCCAGTTTCAACTTTTTCCGGTATAGATCCGGCAAATAAATATATGCTGTACTTTTTAGCAAGACTTGAAAGGCTTTTCCAGGTATCTCCACCTTCTTTTTCTGAATACTCTTCAAATAATGACTTGTCGTAAGGACAGTTGAACATTTCCGGCAGTACAACTACATCCGGGTTTTCACCCTTCATTTTTTCAAGATATTTTTCTACCTCTGCTATATTTTTCTCCTTATCAGGATGTACTTTCATCTGTATTTGACCTATTTTCATATTATTCATCTCCTAGTAGTATTATTAATTCTTCCCATCGCTCCATAAGATCTTCTATCTTATTTTGATATTCTTCTTTTTCTAGATAAAGTTCCTTTAATTTTTGACCGTCTCTTTTGTTTTCATTCATGCTTAATTCTATTTCTTCAATTACTTTTTCTATATTTTCAATTTTTTTCTCTACATCTTCTTTTTCTTTTGATAATATTCTTCTCTGATTTTTTGAAAGCTTATCATTTAATTTTTTTTCTTCTTTTTCTTTACTACTGTTTTTAAGAGCTTCCTCTTTTTCTCTTTTTTTTCTTTCTGCTTCCATTTCAAGGATTTCGGCTTTTTTCATCTTGTAGTAATCGTAATCTCCGTTGTAATTTCTGATTTTTTTATCCTCTATCTCCACAATCCTATCGGCAAGTTTGTTTATAAAATACCTGTCGTGGGAAACAAATAGTATAGTCCCATCGAATTCTGTTAAGGTTTCTTCTAAAATTTCTCTAGAATCAATGTCTAAGTGGTTGGTAGGTTCATCTAGTATCAGAAGGTTTACCTTACGGTAAAGAAGTATACCTAGTTTGAGTCTGGTTTTTTCTCCTCCTGATAGTACATCTAGGGTTTTAAATACATCATCTCCTGTAAAAAGAACTTTTGCCAGTTGGTTTCTAGCTTCACTTAGGGTAATATCCAACTCCCTATGGTAGTACTCCACTAAATCCATGCTGGTATTTTCAAATTCTTCTTCCTGTCTTAGATATCCAACTTTAACTCTAGCCCCTAGTTTTATTTCTCCCTTATCTGGATTCTCGCTGCCTTCTATTATCCGCAGCAGGGTAGTTTTTCCTGTACCGTTATCTCCAATCAATCCTACAGAGTCACCGTAGTATATTTCAAGATTTATATTTTGAAATAATTTCTTATTATAGCTTTTGCTAATATTTTCTAAGGTCACTACTTTAAATCCAGACCGGTTAACTCCTTCAGCATTTAAACGTATTTTTCTAGAATTTAATTTTGGTCTTTCCAGTCTATCCATTTTTTCCAAGCGTTTTTCCAGTTCTTTTGCTCTTTTGTACATCTTGTCACTGTCTCTACTCTTACCCCATATTCTATATCGTTTGATCTGATCTTCCATGGCATTTATTTTTCTCTGTTGATTTTTATAATGCTTGTAGGCTTCTAAAAATCTTCTCTCCTTTTCCACTACGTAGTAGGAGTAGTTGCCGTAGTATATCTGAGCTTCATTTGGTGTAATTTCTATGATTTTTTCAGCTATACTGTCTAGGAAGTATCTATCATGGGAAATAAGCATTACTGCACCTTTGTATTCTGCTAGATAGGTTTGAAGCCATTCCACGGAACTCATGTCCAGATGGTTGGTTGGTTCATCCAGTAAAAGTATATCTGGTTCTTCTAAAAGAACTTTGCCCAGGATTATCTTAGTCTTTTCTCCTCCGCTTAGGGTATTAAATTTTCTTTTAACAAGTTCTTGTATACCTAAGCCCCCGATAACCTTGCTTAGTTTTTCATCTATTTGGTATCCGCCTTTTAGTTCGTACTTTTCTTCTAGTTTGCCGTAGATTTTAATAAGTCTTTCATGGTTTCCTTCTCCAGCATTCTTTAATCTATCTTCCAACTCTTTCATTTCATCTTTTATTTTATAAAGATGGGTAAAGGCTAAATAGAGTATATCCATGCCATTTATTGAGTCGTCATAGTCGGGAATTTGCTCCAGGTATCCTACTCTAGAACCGCTTCTTATGTATATATCTCCATCATCTTGGTATTCTTCATTTACAATTATTTTCATAAGGGTAGTTTTACCGACACCGTTTTTTCCAACGACGCCAATTTTTTCACCCTGTTTTATATCTAAGGTTATATTTTCAAATATTAAATCTGCACCAAAATATTTTTTTAAGTTTTTTACTCCACATTCTATCATTTTATGTCTCCAATTATTATTCTTATAATATTATAAACTATAACCAACCCATATATCAAATATAAGAAGCTTTAAGTATTATAAATTTTTAACAAACTTGTCTCAGGTAATATTGTAATAAGAATTCATTTAATATATAATTAAATTGGCAAAGAATTTAAGGAGGTATTAAATATGGAAAAACTAATAATCACAGCAGCAATATGCGGAGCAGAGGTTACTAAAGAACACAACCCGGCAGTACCTTACACTGTAGAGGAAATAGGTAGGGAAGCTGAGTCGGCTTATAAGGCTGGTGCCAGTATAATCCACCTTCATGTAAGAGAAGATGACGGAACTCCTACTCAGGATAAGGCAAGATTTAAAGCCTGTATGGATGAAATCAAAAAAAGATGTCCTGATGTTATTATTCAACCTTCCACCGGTGGAGCTGTTGGTATGACTGATGAAGAAAGACTTCAACCTACGGAATTAGGTCCTGAAATGGCCACTTTAGACTGCGGAACTTTAAATTTTGGTGGAGATGAAATTTTCATTAATACTGAAAACACTATTAAAAATTTTGGTCGAATATTAAAGGAAAGAGGAGTTAAGCCTGAAATTGAAGTATTCGATAAGGGTATGATAGATTATGCAATCAAATTCCAGAAACAGGGTTTTATAGATAAGCCTATGCATTTTGACTTTGTTTTAGGTGTTCAGATGTCGGCAACAGCTAGGGATTTAGCTTTTATGGTAGATAGTATTCCTGAAGGTTCAACCTGGACAGTAGCTGGAATGGGAAGACATCAAATACCAATGGCAATGATAGGTATGGCAATGGGCGGCAATGTAAGGGTAGGTTTTGAAGATAATGTATATTTATCTAAAGGAGTCTTAGCAAAATCCAACGGCGAACTTGTAGAGAAAGTAGTCAGAATTGCAATGGAACTAGGTAGAGAAATTGCAACTCCTGATGAAGCAAGAGAAATACTAGGCCTTAAAAAATAAATAATTTAAAATAAAAAAATCGAACTTGTAGATTTAATAAATCTGTTAAGTTCGATTTTTATTTACTTGTGGTTTGCCGGCATCTTTGCTACATTAATACGGTTGATAGCTTTCTTTAAAGCTATTTCCGCCTTTAGTAGCTCGATGTGGTTTTCTTTTTTGCTAAGTCTTTTTTCTGCTCTTTTCTTAGCTTCTTCAGCTCTACTGATGTCTATATCTTCCGGCCATTCCGCAGTGTCTGCAAGTATTACTATTTTTTCTTCCATAACTTCTACATAGCCTTGAGAAATCGCTGCATGTTTTATCCGGTTATCCTGAAGTATTTTTATAGGTCCTATACCTAAAGGAGTAACAAAAGGTTCGTGGTCGTACATAATACCCATAGATCCTTCTACACCCTTTACTACTACAAGTTGAACCTCTCCTTCAAAAAAGTTTTTTTCCGGAGTTAGTATCTGCAGCTTAACTTTATTCATAAACTACACCTCTCTTCCTAAATCTCTTAGGAACATTTAAGCTTTTCCTTCTTTCTTCATGCCTTGTGCTTTTTTAATTGCTTCCTCTATTGTACCTACAAGTAGGAATGCCTGTTCAGGTAAATCGTCATGCTTACCTTCAAGGATTTCCTTAAAGCCTCTGATAGTTTCTTTAATAGGAACGTAGGTTCCAGGAGTACCAGTAAACTGCTCAGCAACATGGAAAGGTTGAGATAAAAATCTCTGAATTCTTCTTGCTCTTGTAACTACTATTTTGTCTTCGTCGGATAGTTCATCCATACCTAAGATAGCTATAATATCAAGAAGTTCGTTGTATCTTTGAAGAGTTTCCTGTACCTGTCTTGCTACATTATAGTGTTCATCACCAATAATTTGGGGATCAAGTATTCTGGAAGATGAATCCAGTGGATCCACAGCAGGGTAAATACCCATCTCTGATATCTTCCTTGAAAGAACTGTAGTAGCATCTAAGTGGGCAAAAGTTGTTGCCGGTGCCGGGTCTGTTAAGTCATCGGCTGGTACATATACAGCCTGCACAGATGTTATAGAACCCTTTTTAGTAGATGTAATTCTTTCCTGTAACTGTCCCATCTCTGTTGCTAAAGTAGGCTGATAACCAACGGCTGACGGCATTCTACCTAGTAGGGCAGAAACCTCAGATCCAGCCTGAGTAAATCTAAATATATTATCTATAAACAGAAGTACGTCCTGTCCTTCTTCATCTCTAAAGTGCTCCGCCATAGTAAGACCTGAAAGTCCAACTCTCATTCTCGCTCCCGGTGGTTCGTTCATTTGGCCGAAAACTAGGGCAGTTTTATCTAAAACTCCTGAATCCATCATTTCATAATAAAGGTCGTTTCCTTCTCTCGTTCTTTCACCAACTCCTGCAAAAACAGATAGTCCACCGTGTTCTTTAGCTATATTGTGGATTAGCTCCTGTATAAGTACGGTTTTACCAACTCCTGCTCCTCCAAAAAGTCCTATCTTACCACCTTTAGAATATGGACAGATAAGGTCTACTACCTTTATTCCTGTTTCAAATATTTCTGTACTTGTACTCTGGTCTTCGTATTTTGGTGCTTCTCTGTGTATAGGAGCTCTCTGTTTTACTTCTCCTAATTCTTTCCCATCTATAGGTTCTCCAAGTACATTGTACATCCTACCTAGGGTTACTTCACCAACTGGAACTGATATAGGTTCTCCTGTATCAACAGCTTCCATACCTCTTACAAACCCATCTGTTGAGTCCATAGAGATACACCTAACTGTATTGTCACCAGTATGCTGAGCAACTTCTACAACTATAGTTTTGTCATCCATTTTTATTTCAATTGCATTTAATAGTTCCGGTAGGTTGTCTTCGCTAAATTCTATATCTACAACCGGTCCTATTACCTGTTTAATTCTTCCTTTGTTTTGGTCTGCCATATAATTCTCACATCCTTTCGATTTTATTCAAGAGCATCTGCTCCTGAAACAATCTCAGTTATTTCCTGAGTGATTGAAGCCTGTCTTGCTCTGTTGTACATTAAATCTAACTCATCTATCATATCTTCTGCATTGTCCGTAGCATTTTCCATAGCAACTCTTCTAGAGCCCTGCTCACTGGCTGAGGCTTCTATTGTAGCTCCGTATATTACGCTGGCTATATACTTAGGTATTAGATAGTTTAGTACGGATTCCGGTGATGGTTCGTATCTAAAGATTATCACATCTTCAGCTTTTTTATCCTCTTCTTCATCATCAAGGGCTAAAGGAAGTAAATCCAATACCATAGGTTTATAGTTGATTGTACTTATAAATTCAGTAAATACTAATTTAACTTCGTCTATTTCTCCAGCTTTATACATTTCTACAGCTTTTTCCCCAACAACTTGAGCATTTACCAGTTCAGGAGTTTCAGATACTCCCGTCATTTCATAAGCTATATTAAATCCTCGTTTTGCAAAGTAGGCTCTACCTTTTGATCCAATGGTTATAAGCTTTGCTTTGGATTTATCCTGTATCGTATTTTCAGCCAATTTACATACATTGGAGTTGTATCCTCCAGCTAATCCTCTGTCTCCAGTAAGAACTATGTACAGGCTGTTTTTTATTTCTCTTTTTTCTATAAATTCATGTTTTATACCTTTAGAATTAGCTACTATTTCTCTTATACTTTCGTATATTTTATTGTAGTAAGGCTTAGATTGTTCAAGTTTTTTTCTAGCTCTTTTCAGCTTTGCCGTGGCAACCAATTCCATAGCTTTTGTTATCTGCTTAGTACTTGTAACACTTTTAATTCTTCTTTTAATGTCGTTCATATTCTGGCCCAAGTTATCACCTCCTGACCTTTTAGTCAGTTGTTATTCTTCGTCTTTATTATCTTTTACAAAGTCTTTCGTGTATTCATCTAAAGCTTTGTTAAGTTTTTCTTTTGTTTCGTCGGATAGTTCTCCGCTTTCTTTTATAACAAGCCCTATTTCAGGATAATTTTCATCCATGAACTTATAAAGACCTTCTTCGTATTTGTTAATATCGTCAACTGCTATCTTTTCCAGATATTCGTTGTTTGCAGCATAAATAAGTATAACCTGTTTTTCTACTTCAATAGGTTTATACTGTGCCTGCTTAATAACTTCCATCAATCTTTCACCGTGGTCTAGAGTTGCTTTTGTCTCCGGATCAAGTTCCGATCCAAACTGAGCAAAGGAAGCCAATTCTCTATACTGTGCCAGGTCAAGTTTTAGGGTTCCGGCTACTTTTTTCATAGCTTTTATCTGGGCCGATCCTCCAACTCTCGATACTGATAGTCCTGCATTGATTGCCGGTCTGTGTCCTGAGAAGAAAAGTTCTGTCTCTAAGAATATCTGACCGTCGGTTATTGATATAACGTTTGTTGGTATATAAGCAGAAATATCTCCCGCCTGAGTTTCTATTATAGGTAGTGCGGTCATTGACCCTCCACCGTATTTTTCATCTAATCTAGCAGCTCTTTCCAGCAGTCTAGAATGAAGGTAGAAAACATCTCCAGGATATGCTTCTCTTCCCGGTGGTCTTCTAAGTAGTAGGGACATGGCACGATATGCCACGGCGTGTTTTGATAAATCGTCGTATATTACCAGTACATCTTTCCCATTGTACATAAATTCCTCTCCAATAGCTGCTCCCGCATAAGGTGCAAGGTATTGAAGGGGTGCTTTTTCACTAGCTGATGCTGATACTACAATTGTGTAGTCCATTGCATTGTTCTTTTCAAATATTTCTACGGTTTTAGCAACTGTAGATCTTTTTTGACCTATAGCTACATATATACAGATTACATCTTGATCCTGCTGGTTTAGTATTGTATCTATTGCTATAGCTGTCTTTCCAGTCTGTCTATCTCCGATGATAAGCTCTCTTTGTCCTCTTCCTATAGGAATCATAGAGTCAATAGCTTTGATTCCTGTTTGGAGGGGAACAGTAACTGATTTTCTTGTAATAACTCCAGATGCTTTTTGCTCTACAGGTCTGAATTTGTCCGACTCAATAGGTCCTTTACCGTCTATAGCCATACCTAGAGAATTTACTACTCTTCCAAGCATTGCATCTCCTACAGGTACTTCTACTATTCTCTGAGTTCTTTTTACTTCGTCTCCTTCTTTAATGTGATCGTCATTTCCTAAAAGAACGCAACCTACGTTGTCTTCCTCTAAGTTTAGAGCCATTCCAAAAACATCATTACCAAAATCAAGGAGTTCACCAGACATGCATTTTTCAAGACCATGAATTCTTGCTATACCGTCTCCAACTTCTATAACCGTACCTATATCTACAACATCTAGGTTTTCTTCATATTTCTTTATTTGTTTTTTAATTATCTTACTTATTTCTTCCGGTCTTAAACTCATAATTTTTTAGTCACCCCTATCTTACACTATTAATTTTTTTAAGCTGCTTTCGATGGTGTTTAATTTTTTCTTAATAGTGCCGTCTATCACCTTGTCACCAAGGATGATTTTTACTCCGCCTATTAAGGTTTCATCGATCTTATTTGTCAGCTTAACTTTTTTATCTGTAACTTTACTAAGTTTTTCTTCTAGCGAACTAATCGTTGCTTCGTCTAATGGCATTGTAGTGTAAGCATCGGCTTTAACTACTCCATTATGTTGGTCTACTAGTTTTTCGTATTCCTTAATTATTTCAAATATGCTGGTTATTCTTCTTTT
>DPPH01000205.1:4973-5571 GCA_003539375.1 Clostridiales bacterium | reverse complement strand
CTAAAACTGCTGCAACACATAATGTTATTATGATTACCTTGTAAGCTTTTGATTTTTTAATAATCAATAGCACTGCGGATATTAGTGCTACTATCCAAATTATAGTAAACATGTATTCTTCAGTTTTTAATCCAGATTCCTGTAATCTTGTTACTAATGCCCATGCTTCAAAAACTAAGATGATAAGTGCAGAAAATGGATATATCTTTCTATAGAATTTGGCTATTTCACTTTCATAATCAGAGACCATTAGGTGAAGCCACAAACCACCTAGGGTATAAGCAGCTGCTATCCCTGATAGAACCATAAATGGATTACCTATGCCTTGTATTACAGTTTTGCCGGCCCATAGTATTAAAACAACCGTTAGAGCTAGTACTATTGGAACCAAAATATATTCAAGGAGAATCTCTAAAAATCTTGGTTGCTTTTGAGCTACTTTTCTATGTGGATCCTCCCCATCTTTATTAAAGTCTGGAAAGTATCCAACGAAGATCGTGAATGCTAAAAAACCGCTTATGGTTGACAAATACATGTATACTTTCTCGCTCATGTCTCTATATAATAAACCTTGTACAGCGCCTGCTACCCCAGATGT
>DPPH01000205.1:3643-4922 GCA_003539375.1 Clostridiales bacterium | reverse complement strand
TTGAGCTACTTCTCTATGAGGATCGTCACTATCTTTTTTGAAATCCGGAAAGTATCCAACAAAGATTGTAAATGCTAAAAATCCGCTTAAGGTTGATAAATACATATATGCCTTCTCGCTCATATCTCTATGTAATAAGCCTTGAACAGCACCTGCTACTCCTGATGTTCCTGCCATTATGACTAATCCGTAAATAAGGGCTATTATCAAAGCTTTTTCTGTCATAAAAAATGATTCAGGAATACTGGAATTTTCTTTAGGATAGCTTGCAATTATAGTAAAGGTAAGCAAACTTACTAAAATAGCAACTGTTCCTCTTGCTGAGGCTATATTAGATAACCTCATGTATGTAGACCCTTCAGGCCTTACTCCTCCCCATAGATAAAGGAGCAAAAAAGTCAAACTTATTGCTAAGACACCTATTAAATTAGCTATTAGAAAAGTTTTTTTAGTGTTATACTTAATCTTCTCCGCTGTTAGTACTGCTAAACTAAATATTCCTCCTACTGCCAAAGCTAAGTGGAGACAGTTAAATAAAAAGTTGTATGGCGCTTGGTACTGCCAATCAAGTTGTATTCTTATCATAGTAATTATAGCAAAGCCTATGCCACTGCCGATTACTACTGGATAAGTTTTAAAAGCTTTTTTTCCATCTTTCAAAAGTTTAATAAATTGAGTTAAGGCATTCATTTATAACACCTCCGTTATAATCTATATTAATTATCTATTAATCTAACTATATATTATAATTACCCTTTTTTTATAAAAATAAACTTTAAGGCAAAAAAATACGACCTATTTACATAGATCGCATTTTAGGGTTTTTTGATATTATATGGTCCACTCGTTATGAATGATACCTACTAGTTTCCAATCTCCTTCATATTCTTCAAAGACTAATCTTAGACTTTGCCAAGCATTTTCAAATTCTTCTCCCGGTATATAGTATTCTACTATTATAGGATTTTTGTAAACTTCAAATTGATTTTCTATCATATTTCCGCTGCTCAGTACTTCATTATATCCTATTTGGTCTGCAGATAAAAAGTCTTTTGTATATACAAATTCCTCATAATATTCTCCAGGAGTTAGTATTATGTCATCTCCTTTACCGTCGTATGTCCCCCATAGGAGTTCATCCTCAGTAGTGAATTTTTTTAATTCTTCTATACTAAACACTACATCTTTAGCGGTGTCAACCGTAGTATAAGGTGTAAACCTTAAACCTTTTTCAGGATGTACATACTCTGTCAAGATTTCAATATCCCTTACTTTTAGA
>DPPH01000205.1:0-3441 GCA_003539375.1 Clostridiales bacterium | reverse complement strand
TAATCTGCTAAACTTTCAAAATTTTTAACTTTCAATGTTTCCATTACTTTTGTAGCCTTATCTTCTATTATATTTTCTGCTGATTCCGAAGTTATTCTACCTTCTTCATCAAGTTCATATAATGTAAACTCTATGGTTTTTATCAACTGTTCTTTCGGAATATCTTCTGTTTCAACTTTCTCTTCTTCTACCGGTCCTGGAGATTGAGCTGCTAATATCTCTATCTTAGCCTTATATTTTCCGGATTCTAAATAATTTCCTTCTTTGTCTGTTCTATCCCATTCGTCAGACCAAGTTATAGCTTCTCCCGGCTCTAAGGTTTCATACATTAAGGCCATAGTAAATGCTTTTCCTTCAGAAAACTTATATACTTCCTCTCCATTTTCATTTGTTACTGTAATTTCAAACTGCTGTCCAGAACTAAACATTAATTCTTTACTTTCTTCATAATGACTGAACAGTTCAAAATTAAATGTTACCATATCATTTGTTACTTCATAATATCCTCTTGTTTCAAATTTACCTTCTACAATAGGATTTTGATTTTTCATTTCCTCTTCTACAGCTTCTTCAGTTTTAACAACTAGAGCCGCCGCTTCTCCGTAAGTTAATAGTGCCTTAGGATCGAAAATTCTTTCTCCTCGCCCTTCAGCAATACCCTTCATATAAGCTACTGTAACTGCATGATTGTATTCAGCATCTATTTTTTCTGTATCTGCATAAATTATCATTTTAATTGTAGCTATCTCATCAAGGTTTTGTTCAGTTTTTTGAGCCCATATTTTAGTAAATTCATAAACTGCTTTTTCTCTAGTTATTTCTTCTTGGTTGTACTCAAAATCATCTTTCAATGTATTTTGAATTAGAAAAACTAAATCTTCTGTTGATATTTCATCATCTAAATCTTTATTTTCGAAAAACTCTTCTGTATTATACTCTAAATTTAGAGTATCAATATATTTATCTGCCCAGTGAGTGTATTCTATACTTATAGGCATAATAGTATAATCCTCTTCTCCATAAGCAACTCCAGGTATTACTAAAATGGTTAAAAGTAAAACTACTAAAATCTTATTTAAAATTTTATTTTTCATAAATACTTACCTCCTGTTTTAGTGTTTCTTTATTAAATTAGACGATGAGCTTTCTAAATTGTTCCGATTAATTTATTAATTATATTTTACATTAGGTTAATTGACTTATAAGATTAAAGAAACTATACTTAACTATATTATACAATAAAAAGTAGAGGTAATTAAATGAGTTCTAATGTTTCAAATTCAAAAAGCACCAATAAAGTATTGAAAGTAATATCTATCATTTTAATTGCTATCTTAACTCTGATTGCAATTATAAATATTTCATATAATAAACGAATCAATGTTTTAGTTATGGGCGTTGAAAGCACGAGAACCGATACAATAATTTTTCTTTCAATTGACACTGGCAAGAACAGTATTGATGCTGTTTCAATTCCTAGAGATACATACTATCCTGTGGAAGGTAAGGATGGGTTAGGACAGAAGAAGATAAATGCTGTCTATGGATTTAAAGATTCCGGAGGTCCTGAGGGCCTAACTTCAGCAGTTTCAGACTTACTAAATACTAAAATAGACTATTATATATCAGTAGATTACAAAGGTGTTTCTGAAATTGTAGATCTAATAGGTGGTGTAGAGGTTGATATTCCATTTAAAATGAAATATGACGATCCTTATGCTGATCCTCCTCTACATATAGACTTTGAACCGGGTATTCAAAAAATAAATGGGGATGAAGCACTGGAGTACTTAAGATTTAGAAAGTCAAATGATGGGTCTGTAGGAGGAGGAGATGTTTCTCGTATAGAAAGACAGCAGGATTTTTTGAAAAGTGCTGCTAAATCATCCTTAAATTTAAAACTTCCTTTTGTTATTGTTAGAGGACTATCTTATGTAGATACTGATATGCCCTTTCATAAGGGAGGACTTATTGGCACGTCAATGATTGGAATTAATTCAAAAAAAATAAATTTCCATACCCTTCCTATGGACTATTCTGGATATGGAAATGATGGTTTAAGCTATTTTTTTCATGACCAAGAAGAAACTAATAATTTGATGGATGATATTTTGAATTAGTATGGTAAAAGACCTTTTTCTTCCAAGTTTTCTTTAACTATCATCTTCGCTATTTCTAACTCTTCAGTATAATCTTTTTTATTTTCATCTTTATCATATTCAATTTTTTTAATTACCTCAAATTGGAAATCTGATTCTTGGTTTTCATTCCAATCTTTTTGAAGCTTTTTGTTTTGGTGACTTCCCATTTTAAGTTTAAATTTTGTTCCGTTTATTTTTCCTTTAATATTTTGAGTGCCTTCCATATAGTATTTATTCTTAAATTTAACTATATATACACCCATATCATGCTTCATAGATTTATATTTTTCTTTTAATTCTTTCTTTCTATTCATATAATCAATAACCCATTCTTTTTAATATTCTCGAAAGAGTGCTTAATCTTTCACCAATTAATTCATCATCGTTACTTAAAGCTTGTTGAAATAACTTTATGTCTTCATCTATCATATCATTGTCGGTACACACCGATACAGTCATAGCATCTCCTTGCAACCCTACCCGATCAATATTAGGATTCTTTTCATCGTAGAGTTTTTCGTGCTGATATGCTTCTCTAAAGTACTCTCTTGTTCGACATACTAGTATAGCTAAATCTAATACTCTATGTAGGGGAAGCTCTTCCGACTGTCTCGACCATTTTTCTCCCGTGTATCTCCAAACTTTAGCAGATATATCTACTTTCCCTCTATCATTCCACTGGGCTAATCCCAATGATAATCCTTTTGCATCGCTTTTGTATGCACTTCTTCCATCTACATTTTCATAATTTTCTGATACAATTACTGGTTTGTGTTTTAAATTTGTTGGTATTTTCATTTTAATCACCTTATTTATATATTTAGTAATTTACTAATTTAGTAAATTACTAAATATATATTACCTCTTTTTACTTTTGTTGTCAATCTTTTACACTAAAAAAATGAGAGCAATGCTCTCATTTTTAATATTCATAAACTTTTGTATAATCTGATTTTGTTTTACTGAAGTTGAATTTCATATTTGCCTTATTGTAAGCAGCGTCTACTGTTGTATCAACGACTACCCATTCTCCATTAATTAAAATTTCATTCCAGGCATGGTATCCATCTACATGAGTAGAATAACCTTTAACCAACTTTACAGGTATTGCCTCGCTTCTTTTCATTGCAGCTAATAGAGAAGCATAGTCGTAGCATATACCTTTAAGTTCTTCAATAGTTTTATCTGGATAAGGAATATAGTTAGGATGTAAAAGTTCTACCTTATCGTAGTCGTAGCTGATATTATTAATTATAAAATCATATGCAATATCAATCTTTTCACCTACGTTAGTTTCATT
>DPPH01000215.1:1770-2910 GCA_003539375.1 Clostridiales bacterium | reverse complement strand
ATGGTTTATAAACCTAACTACACTTCAGATGATTTATATAAAGGTGTAGCTGTTGAAGTAAAAAGAAATGGAGAAATTATAAAGATTTTGAACAACTCTGACGAGTGTATGGACCACTTCAATCTTTATGCCGGTATGATGTTTATAAAACTTGATATTTTAGAAAACATTATAGAAGATGCAGAAGAATCTGGAGAGCTTGATTTAATGGATGTAGTTCAAAGTAATTTAGATAGGTTAAAAGTTTACGGATTTGAAATGAACGGCTATTTGAAAATAGTAAATTCATTGAAATCATATTTTGATGCATCTATGTATCTCTTAGATCCTGAAATCCAGAAAGAACTTTTTTACAGTAAAAGGAAGATTTATACAAAAACAAAGGATAATCACCCTACAAAATACAATGATAAATCAAAAATCAGAAACTCAATTATTGCCAGTGGAGCTCATATAAATGGTACTGTAGAAAACAGTATAATTTTTAGAGAAGCTACTATTGCTGAGGGTGCAGTTATAAGAAATAGTGTCATAATGCAAAATTGTGTAATTGAAAAAAATACAGAAGTAATAAATGGTATCTTAGATAAGTATGTTAGGGTAACTGAAGGAAAGGTTTTAAAAGGTACCGAAGAAAAACCAATACTTATTAAAAAAGATAGTGTAATTTAGGAGGGATTTTATGAAAGTGTTATTTGTGGCATCTGAGGCAAAGCCTTTTGCTGCTAGTGGAGGTTTGGGAGATGTAGCCGGGTCTCTACCGAAAATGATAAATAAAAAAGGTGAAGACGTTAGGGTAATAATGCCCTTATATAAAGAAATACCAGCAGAATTTAAAAATGAAATGGAAAAACTTGGAGAGTTTAAAGTAGAACTTAATTGGAGAAATCAAAAAGCAGAAATTTTCAAATTGGAAAGAGATGGAGTCATCTACTACTTTGTAGGTAACGACTACTATTTTGATAGAAAAGATTTATACAAGCACTATGATGATGCTGAGAGATTTATATTTTTCTCTAAAACAGTACTTGATTTTATACCGAAGTTTGAATTCTGGCCGGATATACTCCACTGTAATGATTGGCATACAGCAATAATTCCATATCTTTTAAATAAGCAGTATAGAGTTCATTATCAAGA
>DPPH01000215.1:907-1494 GCA_003539375.1 Clostridiales bacterium | reverse complement strand
GTAAACACTGTGTATGACATATTAGGACTCCATCCTGAAGAAATCACTGGAGATATAGAATTTAGAGGGAATGTAAATATTATGAAGGCTGGAATATATAATGCTGACTGGGTTAATACCGTATCTCCAACTTATGCTAAAGAACTAGAATATGATTATTTTGGAGAAGGTCTACAGGATGTTATTAAAGAAAACAACCACAAAATGTCCGGTATTTTAAACGGAATTGATTACGATGTTTACAATCCTCAGTATGATGAAAATATTTACGAAAACTATACTAGGTCTTTGAAGAAAAAGAAAAATAATAAAATGATGCTTTTAAAAGAACTAGGTTTAGAAGAAAATGATGAAAAACCATTAATAGGTGTAATCTCAAGATTAGATGAACTTAAAGGAGTAGATTTAATTTTACACGTTATGTATGAAATCATGAATCTAGATGTGAACTTAGTGGTCCTTGGTACCGGGGAGAAAAATTACGAAGACTCTTTTAGACAGATAGCATCAGTTTTTCCAAATAATGCTAGGGTAATCATAGACTTTAACAGTGAAATGGCGTCAAAAATATATGCAGGAAGCGACAT
>DPPH01000215.1:0-578 GCA_003539375.1 Clostridiales bacterium | reverse complement strand
AGTATAACAAAGTTCGAACCTGCATCAAAAGAAGGTAACGGCTTTGTATTTAGAACTTACAATGCTCACGAGATGCTTCACGAACTCAAAAGAGGAGTAAAGATCTACAAAAAAAACAAAGAAGCTTGGGACCAGCTTGTTAAAAATGCATTTAAATCAAAATTTAGCTGGGATAAATCAGCTGAAGAATATATAGAACTTTACAATAAATTATAGTAGGTGAAATTATGGATTTTGTTTATAATTCTCAAAAAGAAGAATTCAAAAATCCTTTTGGAGCAGTAGAAGTTGGTAGTCGGATAGATTTAAAAATAAAAGTAAAAAAAGATATAGATGCCAACTGTGAAGTTTTTGCCACATGTGATGGTAAAGAGAAGAATTTTGCCATGGAATTAAGCGGCACAGAGGAAGAATTCAATGTTTATAAGGTTGACTTCAAAGCACTGGATAAACCCTGTGCTGTTTTCTATTACTTCATTATAAACTTAAAAGACAAGAGGATATATTTAGGAAACCAGGAAGATGGTTTAGGAGGAGAAGCTAAGGTGTACGATGAAAATCCTATACCTTTTCAAATT
>DPPH01000222.1 GCA_003539375.1 Clostridiales bacterium | reverse complement strand
GATCCGCCTACTTCTTCTATTTGAGACTTAATGTTTTCAGCTTCTTCTTTGCTTACTTTTTCTTTAATAGCTTTTGGAGCTTCGTCAACTAGAGCTTTAGCATCTTTAAGTCCTAATCCAGTAAGTTCTTTAACTACTTTGATTACTTTAATCTTTCCGCTTCCTGCTCCTGTAAGTACTACATCAAATTCAGTTTGCTCTTCTTCAGCTGCTGCTGCGCCACCTGCTGCTGGAGCTGCTACTGCTGCTACTGGAGCTGCTGCACTTACACCAAATTCTTCTTCTAATTCCTTAACTAATTCTGATAATTCCAATACCGTTAGTTCTTTTACTTCTTCAATTAATTTTGTTACTTTTTCACTTGCCATTTTATATAACCTCCATTATTTTAGTTTGCTTCTTGTTTTTCTTTGATTGCATCAAGTGCGTATACTAAGTTTCTAATGTTACCTTGTAAGACATTTGCAAAACCAGTAATAGGTGAGTTTAAGCTTCCTAGTACTTTTGCTATTAGTACTTCTCTAGGTGGAATATTTGCTAATTCCTTAATCTGATCTATACCTATAACATTTCCATCTACTATTCCTGCTTTAATCTCTAACTTATCGTTGTTTTTTGCAAATTCATCTGATACTTTTGCAGCTCCAATAGCATCTTCTATACTAAAAGCTATACCATTTGGACCTGTAAGATTTTCAACGAAATCTTCATAACCTGCTTCTTTAAAAGCAAATCTCATCATTGTGTTTTTGTAAACTTTATAGTCTACTCCAGCTTCTCTGTACTTTTTTCTTAAATCGGAAACTTCAGCAACATCCAATCCTCTATAATCTACTAAAACTACTGATTTTGAGTTTTCGATTTTTTCTTTAATTTCCTGTACAATTTTCTTCTTGTTTTCTACCGCTTTACTGCTCATAGGTTTACACCTCCTTAAAGATGCTATATAAAAAAGGTTTCTCACAGACATAGAGAAACCTTAATAGCTAATATTATTTGTTTCACCTCGACTGGAAATTAAGCTTTCGCACCAGTTGTCTGCGGTAATATTCAATTCTCTTCAAGAGTATATCAACTTAAATTTTATTTGTCAATATTTTATTCTGTTAATTTTTGGCCGTTTATCTTAATACCAGGGCCCATTGTGCTTGCAATAGTTATACTTCTTAAGTATCTTCCCTTTGCTGCCGCTGGTCTAGCCTTTATTACAGCATCTAATAGAGTCTTTACATTTTCGTATAGTTTCTCACTTCCAAAAGATTTTTTTCCTACTGGAACGTGCACGATTGCAGTTTTATCTACTCTATACTCTACTTTACCTGCTTTTATGTCTTCTACTGCATTTTTTACATCCATAGTTACAGTTCCTGATTTAGGGTTTGGCATTAATCCTTTAGGACCAAGTACTCTACCTAATCTACCAGCAACTCCCATCATATCAGGGGTAGCTACTACTACATCAAAATCAAACCAATTTTCGTTTTGAATTTTTTCAGCATATTCCTGTCCACCTACATAATCAGCACCGGCTTCTTCAGCTTCTGTAGCTTTTTCACCTTTAGCAAAAACTAAAACTTTCTTAGTTTTTCCAGTACCGTGAGGCAGTACGATTGCTCCTCTAACCTGCTGGTCTGCGTGTCTTGGATCTACTCCAAGTCTGATATGAAGTTCTATAGTTTCATCGAAGTTTGCGTTAGCAGTTTCTTGAACTAAATCTATAGCTTCTTTTACATCGTATAATTTTTCTCTATCTACAGCTTTTGCACTGTCTTGATATTTCTTTCCTCTTTTTGGCATTTTTTACCTCCTTGTGGTTTTATCGGTTGTGGCCTCCCACATTTGCATATCTAATCTTCTACTACAATTCCCATACTTCTTGCTGTTCCAGCTACCATGCTCATAGCCGCTTCAATAGTATTGGCATTTAAATCAGGCATCTTAAGTTCTGCTATTTCCTTTACTTTATCTTTTGAAATGTTAGCAACTTTCTTAGCTTGTGGTTCACCTGATGCTGTTTCGATACCTACAGCTTTCTTTAGCAATACTGCTACTGGAGGGGTTTTAGTAATAAATGAAAATGATCTATCTTGATATACAGTCAAAACAACTGGTATTAACATACCTTCTTGGTCTTGTGTTTTTGCATTAAATTCTTTACAGAATCCCATGATATTAACACCATGAGGTCCTAATGCTGTTCCTACAGGTGGAGCTGGTGTAGCTTTTCCTGCTGGTATTTGTAATTTTACTACTGCTATTACTTTTTTTCCCATATTTACACCTCCTATTTTAATTGTGGTTTTCGGTTTTACCCTCCCACTATATGGTATCAAATTTATTAAAAAGTTTTATTAAACTTTTTCTACTTGGTCAAAGTCCAACTCTACTAAAGTTTCTCTTCCAAACATAGATATATAAGCTTTTATCTTGTGTTTTTCATTGTTGATTTCATCTACGGATCCCATAAAGTTTTCAAAAGGACCGTCTATTACTTTAACAGAATCACCTTTTTCTAAATCTATCTTAGGCATTGCAACAGCTACACCTAAAGATTTTACTTCTCTATCTGATAGAGGAATCGGTTTAGTTCCAGGTCCAACAAAACCTGTAACACCTCTAGTATTCCTCACCAAATACCAGGATTCATCAGTCATTATCATATGAACTATAACATATCCTGGAAATTTTTTCTTCTCTTTTACTGTTTTTTTTCCATTTTTTGTTTCAATATGTTCTTCTTTTGGTACTAGAACTTCAAAAACTATGTCCTGCATACCTCGGTTTTCAACAAGTTTTTCTATATTTACCTTAACTTTGTTTTCGTGACCGGAATATGTATGCACTACATACCACTTTGCGCCTTCTGATTTTTGTTTCATAATTACGGGCTTAAGCCCTACCTCCTTTATACAAATATACCAAGGAGACCTTTAAACATAAAATCTAATCCCCAAATTAAAACAGTCATTAGTGCAACTACAACCAATACTACAACCGTGTAATTTACTAGTTCTTTTTTGGTAGGCCAGCTTACTTTTTTAAGTTCAGATTTAGCACCTTTAAAAAAGCTAATTAGTTTGTTTTCTTTCTTTACTTCTTTATTATTGCTTTTTTTAGTAGCCATTATTTCACATCCTTAAAATATATAAATTATTTAGTTTCTTTATGAACTGTGTGTGTCTTGCAGTATCTGCAGTATTTCTTAAGTTCTATTCTTCCAGTATCGGTTTTTTTGTTCTTAGTAGTGTCGTAGTTTCTCTGTTTACACTCTGTACAAGCTAGTTTTACTTTAACTCTCATCAGTTACACCTCCAAAAAATCTATCTATATAAATATTATACTCGTTTTCTTAGTTACCTTATATAAATTATCATAAATTAAAATACCTGTCAATAAAAAGAATTCTACAATCATAAATTTATTGCCACTTATTTTAAAAAAAGCTCAGGGTTTCCTGAGCTTTTTACTTTTAATGAAAATTACTCAATAATTTGCGCTACTACTCC
>DPPH01000176.1:4061-8511 GCA_003539375.1 Clostridiales bacterium | reverse complement strand
TCAGCCTTAATGCCGGACTGTACCAATACTTCAGTACCATCGCTTTTTTCTTCTTCTCCTACTACTGCAGATACTATTACATCTCCCGGTAATTTCTCAACTTTTCTCTTAAGGGCTAGTATGGCTGTAATCATACTGGCTATAGATCCTTTCATCTCTACACTACCTCTACCCCATAGATAGCCGTCTTTTACTTCTCCTTTAAAAGGGTCTACAATCATATCATAAGGTGGTATCGTATCTATATGTCCGTTTAAAAGCAAGGTCTTGCCATTTCCTTGACCTCTTAAATATATAAGTACATTCTTTCTTTCTCCTTCTACATCCTGCATTTCAACTTCCAGACCGTTGTCTCTGCAGTAATTGTAGATGTATTTTCCAATTTCTTTTTCTCTTCCCGGTACATTTTTATGACTCGGTATTCTAACTAAATTTTGTGCTAGTTTTAGGACTTCACTTTCAGTGTAAAAATCAGTGGTACTCAATTAAATCACCCCTCCAAGTGGTCTTTTTATTATTATACCAAATTTGTATTATATATACCAGGCGAGTAAAAGAAAGAGCAGGTCATAGACCTACTCAAAGTGCATATTGCTTATGTATTCATTTTGAAACTCCCTGTTCATAGATAATTCTATGTGCTGAGAGTTTTCTTTTATTTTGTTAACCAAACTTCTTGTTTCTTTACTTAAAAGATATTTCTGGACTCCCAGTCCCGCTCCGTTTCCGATGGATTCTATAGGAATATCCTTTATATTTGGTAGAAGACCTATATTAACAGCATTTTTTATATTTATATAGTTACCGAAAGCCCCTGAAAGCACTATCTCTGAAATTTCTTCTTCTCTCAAACCGGATTCTTTTATTAAAATCTTGCAGCCTGATACAATAGCACTCTTAGCCAGCTGTATCTGTCTAATGTCTTTTTGATTAATATAAACTGTCTTGTTTCCATCCCTATTTATTAAAAAACTCTTAATTCCATCTATTTCCATTAAATTATCAGCTAACTTAGTCCTACCCTGTTTTGCTATGTACTCTTCCTTATCCAATAATTTCCCAGTCCTATCTATAAAGTTGTGATCTAAAAGCTCAGAAATTATATCTACAATCCCTGAACCACAGATGCCTGTGGGTTGAGAGTTTCCTATTACATCAATTTTGATTTCATCATCTAAAATTTTAAATCTTTCTATTGCTCCTTCAGTACCTCTCATACCGCAGGATATACCCGCACCTTCTAAAGCAGGGCCGCAAGCCGTCGAAGCTACTAAATATTTACCAGGCTTACCTATAGCCAGCTCACCATTTGTGCCAAGGTCTATTACAAGTTTATTTTCCTTTGTATCTCCTAAAGAAGCTAGAACAGACACAGTATCCCCTCCTACAAATCCGCCTAAAAGTGGAAGGAATTCAAACTTCATATTTTTATTTCCTTTTATATTAAGTTCCCTAGCATTTCCCTTTACTAAATCTTGAGTTACTGATAAAAAAGGTGAAGTACCTAAATTTTCTGGATTTAAGTTTAAGAATAATTGCTGCATGGTGCTATTTCCGCATAAAATCATTTTATATAGATTACCTACTACTCCTTTATGTGTCTCTTCGGCCTTATCAATAAGTTGGTTTATAGTTTTGATAATTTTGTCATTGAGCTGTTTAAGGCCATCGTCATTGCTGGCGTATAAGATTCTTGATATAACATCAGCTCCTACGGATGTCTGGCCGTTTGTTGCAGAATAAACTCCCATTAGCTCAAAATTTGTAATATTGTATAGAAACATAACTACCGTAGTAGTCCCAATATCCACTGCTGCTCCATATAAATCCAAATCAGAAGTTTTTTCCCTTACATCTAAAACTTCATTGTTTTCGTAAATTACTGTAATATCATTAGTTTTCTTTATTAGATTACTAAACTTCATAAGATTTCCCAGTGATATATCTGTATTATCATCTATTTTTATTTGATCAAAATAATTGCCGCAGTGTTTTACTTTATATTTATCTATTTCAAAATCTTTTTTACTGATACAACCTCTGTATTCTTTCAGTTTGATGCCGTTTGAGAGTATCTTAGCATCTTTTTTTATGTCATTTTTTATAAGATATACAGAAATATTCCTATTTACTTCTGTTAAACATGCCAGAACTTCCGACTGTTTTTCATCTACCTCTATTGTTACCTTACACTTTCCACAGGTACCTTTCCCACCACATACCAGGTCTAAGGGATAGCCTGCTCTATCGCACACATCAGACAGTATTTCTCCATCTTTTGCAAAGACTATTTTGTTTTGGTTTACAAAAAAAACTTCATTTTTGCCCATATATATTCCTCCTGTTTATTGTGATTCTTTTATCTTTATTATTGAATTAAAAATTGAAGGATAATCATAAATATACTAACACCTTTTTAAAATTTATGCTAATAATTTTTTGTTTAACAAGAAAACAAAAACCCCGAAAAAAAATCTCCGGGGTTTCATATAATATTGGAGGGAAACTATTTGAGTATCTGATATATAATCATTGCTATTATATATGCTACTCCCGTCTGATAGGAGATAGCAAATAATGTCCATTTCCATGAGTTAAATTCTCTTTTCATTGTACCAATTGCCGCCATACAAGGCGCTGCCAAAAGATTGAAGGCCATGAATGACCATGCCATTGCTGGTGTAAACATTGTCTGTATACTTGCTACCAGTTGAGGAGAATCTTCAGCTACTTCTCCTACTCCTGTAAGTACTCCTAGAGTAGCTACTACTACTTCTTTAGCTACTGTTCCGGCTATTATAGCCACCGCTGGTATCCATTCACCAAAACCTAATGGTGTAAATATAGGAGCGATAAATCTTCCTATAGCTGCTAATATGCTGTTTGCAGGATTATCCGCTAAAGCTAATGATGGACTAAATGACTGTGCGAACCATATGATTACAGAAGCTGCAAATATTATAGTTCCTGCTTTTTTTAGAAACCCTTTCGCCCTATCCCACATGTGGATAAGTAGACCTTTTACAGTTGGTACCCTATATGGAGGTAGCTCCATAACAAAGGGGGCAACTGCACCTTTAAAAAGAGTATTTTTAAGTAAAATTCCTGATAATATTGCTACTACTATTCCTAATAAATATAGGGAAAATACTACAAATCCACTACTTGCCGGAAAAAATGCTGCCGCAAACATTACATATATCGGAAGTTTTGCACCACAGGATATAAAAGGTGTCAGCAGAATTGTCAGCTTTCTATCATTTTCGTTTTCAAGAGTTCTAGTTGCCATAATCCCTGGCACAGAACAACCTGAACCTAATAATAAGGGTATGAAGGATTTTCCTGATAATCCAAATCTTCTAAAAAACTTATCCATAACAAAGGCAACTCTGGCCATATATCCTGTATCTTCTAAAATAGAAATAAAGAAAAACAAAATCATAAGCTGAGGTACAAATACTATTACAGAACCAACACCACCTATAACTCCTTCTACTACTAGAGATTGGATCCACTCTGAAGCTCCTAAGGATATAAGTAGGGATGATGCTCCAGCTGCAATAAACTCTACTGCTCCCTCAACCCATCCTATAGTATAGTCTCCCAGGGTCTGAATAGATATATAGTACACAAGAAACATAACACCTAAGAAAAGTGGTACTGCTAGGAATCTATTTGTAAGCACCTTGTCTATTTTATCCGAAGTAGTAAGTTCCTGTTTCCTAGATTTTTTTACTGATTTTTTTACTACTTTGTTTATATAATCATACCTGTCATTTGCGATGATACTTTCCATATCATCGTCATATTTTTCTTCTAAGTTTTCTTTTATTTTTACAATGTAGGTGTTTAATTCCTGGCCTAAGTTAAATTTTGATAAAGTATGGCTATCCTGTTCTAAAAGATTTACAGCTAACCATCTTTTACTAACTTTTTTTTCTTGAGCTATATCTTCTATAAAGCTCTCAACCTTTTCTATTTCTTTTTTTAGATCTTTGTTGTAGAAATTGAAGGTTTCAACTTTATCTTCTTCTAAGGCCATTTCTTCAATAGTATTAATCAGCTTATCTATACCTCTGCCTTTATTGGCTGATATAGGTAATACCCTTGCATTAAGACTATTTTCAATTTCCTCTATATTAATTTTATCTTTATTTTTTTCTACTACATCCATCATGTTTAATGCAACTAATACCGGAACTCCAAGTTCTAATATCTGGGTAGTTAGGTAAAGATTTCTCTCTATATTTGTTGCATCAACTATATTTATAATAAGATCCGGTTTTTCATCAAGTATATAATCTCTAGCTACTATTTCCTCCATAGTATAGGATGATAGAGAATATATCCCAGGTAAATCTACTAAATTTACTTTATTTTTTGTTTTCTTTATTTTTCCTTCTTTTTTTTCTACAGTAACTCCCGGCCAGTTACCCACATACTGAGTACT
>DPPH01000176.1:0-3751 GCA_003539375.1 Clostridiales bacterium | reverse complement strand
TTTTCTCCTTAATCCCCACTGACATATTTCATAAACCTCCATTTATGTTTTTAAAAAAAATTGTATTTTTGTAATATTTATTGATAGTTATTATCAGTATATTTTAAAAAAATTTATTCTACTAAAATGTTTTCTGCTTCTTCTTTTCTAAAAGTAAGTTCGTATCCTCTTAAGTTAACCTCTATAGGATCTCCTAATGGAGCTACTTTCCTTACTAATATTTCCTGACCTTTGGTTACTCCCATATCCATAAGTCTTCGTTTTACCGGACCTGTTCCGGTTATTCTTCTGATAGTTACTTTTTCCCCTACCTTTACATCTTTAAGTGTTTTAGACATACTTCCTCCTTATAAGGCTTTAGCCAAATTTTCTTCAGATATTACCATAATTTTGTGAGCCATACCCTGGCCTAAGGCAATCCTAGTACCTTCTATTGATAAAATAAGCCTTCCACCTTCGTTTCTTACAATTTTTACCTTTGTTCCTTTATTCATTCCTAAATCTATTAATCTTTTATTGAGAGCTTTTCCTCCCATAATGTCCTTAACTGTGCAGGTTTCTCCGTTGTCGCAAAACATTAATGGTTTCATACAGCTGTACCTCCCTTATTTTAAGCGTATTGATATCAATTATCATTTTCTGTTATAGGTTATCATATATATACAGTTGTGTCAATGTTTTTTTAATCTTATTAAAACTTGAAATTTGAACGATTAGAGTCTTTTTTATATTTAGATTTCCTATACCCAAGCAAATTACTTGGGTATAGGAAATTTTCTAATTGAAAAGTTCTGTAGAAAGGTATCTTTCTCCTGTATCTGGAAGTATAACTACTATGTTTTTATTTTTATTTTCAGGTCTTTTTGCTATTTCTGCTGCTGCAAATACTGCTGCTCCTGATGATATTCCTACTAGGAGACCTTCGTATTTTGCTAGTTCCTTAGTCGTGTTAAAAGAATCCTCGTTTTCAACTTGGAAAACTTCATCTATTATTTCTTCTTTTAACACCTCTGGAATAAATCCTGCTCCTATTCCCTGTATTTTGTGGGGACCGGGTTTTCCTCCCGATAAAACATTAGAGTCTTTAGGTTCTACTCCAACTATTTTTATGTTAGGATTTTTTTCCTTTAACTTCTCTCCTACACCGGTCACAGTACCTCCAGTACCTATTCCAGCAACGAAGATATCAACTTTCCCCTCGGTATCTTCCCAAATTTCTTCTGCAGTAGTAAGTCTATGGATTTTAGGATTTGATGGATTTGAGAACTGTCCCGGTATAAAGGAATTCGGATTTTCTTGAGCTAGTTCTTCAGCTTTTTCTATGGCTCCCTTCATACCTTTTTTACCAGGAGTAAGTATCAATTCTGCTCCTAGTGCCTTTAATAAATTTCTTCTTTCAACGCTCATGCTGTCAGGCATGGTTAGTATTAATTTTAATCCCTTTACTCTTGAAACCCATGCCAGTCCTACACCGGTATTTCCGCTTGTGGGCTCTATAATTAGGGTGTCTTTATTAACTTTACCTTCTTTTTCAGCATCTTCAAGCATGGCAAAGGCTATCCTATCTTTAATACTTCCACCAGGGTTGAAATATTCAAGTTTTCCTATTAATTTTCCCTGCAAGTGTTTCTCTTTGTTATATCTTTCCAACTCCAATAGAGGAGTATTTCCAATTAAATCTGTTAATCTTTTTGAAATATTCATTATCTTAACTCCTTTTTTTAATTTTTGTACTTGTCTTCGATTCTTGATTTAAATCACAGCATTCTAATGGTTTATTACCGAAACTTTTTTTATTGGCATCCGTTAAATTTTGTAAGAATTTTTCATATGATTTTTTTATATTACTCATTATACTCATGATTTAGCCTCCTATTTAATAACCTTGTTAATTATTCCTCCACCAACTACATTCTCATCTATGTAGAATACGGCTCCCTGACCTGGAGTAATATCAGGCTGTGGTTTTATAAATTCTACCGAAGCAATACTATCATTAATTTTTTTTATAATAGCATTTTCTTCTCTTTTTGAGTATCTAATTTTCACTTTGGCAAGATATTCTTCAGGGATATCATTGATATACATGTAATTAATATCTTTTACTATGAATTTTCTTCTGAATCTTTCATTTTTACTTCCTACTATTATTTGGTTTTTGTCTTTATTTTTTTCTAAAACATACATCGGATATCCGTTAGATATATTAAGTCCTTTTCTTTGACCTATTGTGTATTTAGATAATCCTTTGTGTTTTCCTAATATTTTACTTTTTCTATCTAAAATATCACCTTCTTTTTCTCTTCCAGTTTTTTCTTCGATGAACTTCCCGTAATTTTTGTTTTTAACAAAACATAGATCCTGGCTATCAGGTTTTTGATGGTTTCTAAAATTATTATCTTTAGCTATCTTTCTTACTTCACTTTTTTTGTAATTTCCTAATGGCAGAAGCAATCTTTTCAATTGCTCTTGTTTTAACATATATAGAAAGTATGTCTGATCTTTTAGCCTATCTTCAGCTTTCCTTAGTACATGTTTCCCCAGACTGTCGTCATATTCTACTTTAGCATAATGACCTGTTGCAATGTATTTGATTCCTAGTTGGTCAGCTTTTTTAAAAACTTCATCAAATTTGATATGTCTATTGCATTCAATACAAGGATTTGGAGTCAGTCCAGCTTTATAAGAATTAATAAAATGTTTTATTACTTTATCATTAAAATGTTTTTTCATATTTAAGACGTAAAAAGGTATATTGAGCTTAAAAGCTGAATTTCTAGCATCTTCTACATCATCTAAAGAGCAGCAGCTCTTACTTTCTTGATCCCCTTGGCTATCCATTAATTTAAGGTTTATACCTACTACATCATATCCTTTATCTACAAGCATAGATGCTGCTGTAGAACTATCTACGCCGCCGCTCATACACATTAGTACTTTTTCCATATTTCTCCTTTCATTCTAATATTATCATTTTACTATGATTTAGATTAAATTTTTAAATATAATACATATATCCTTCTTCTTGATTTTTCTTTTTAAATTCATCTACCATTTCTTCCAGTGTTAGGTTGGAGAGTAAATCTACTAAAATACTGTCAATATGATCAAAAACCTCTTCTTTAATACATTTTTGCAGATTATTTTTTTTAGGAAGATTGTCTTCTTCAATTATTTTAATATCTCCTTCTAAAGCTTTAAATATTTCTCCTATAGATATTTTTGATGGTTCTTTATTGAGTATAAATCCTCCTTGAGAACCTTGAATGCTTTTGATATAACCTGATTTTCTAAGAATTAAAAAAATCTGTTCTAAATATGTATCGGATATATGCTGTCTTTTTGCGATTGAATTTATTGTGACAGATTCACCTTTGCTGTGAACAGCTAAATCAATTAATGATCTTATCCCATATCTTGCCTTAGTTGATAGTTTCATTTTTCCTCCTAAATGTTAAAGTTGAAATGATTTTGGTTTTCATAAGATTCTATGCACTTTTTTAAATTAAATAAACTGACTGATTTAGTAAATGTATTTAGGTCATCTAGTATTTTCTTCCATAATATTTTAGTTACACATTCTTCATATAAGTTGCACTTACTCTCAGAATCAAATTCAACACACTCTACCGGCGATAATGAACCTTCCAATACATATAAGACTTCTTTTACATTTATTTCTTTTGCTGGCTTTGCTAATATATATCCTCCATATGCTCCTCTTTTACTCTTTACAAGTTTTGCTTTCTTT
>DPPH01000124.1 GCA_003539375.1 Clostridiales bacterium | reverse complement strand
GTTGCTTCTATTACCGTTATACTTCCCTATATTTTTGTAGAAGGTTTAGGTTTTTCTGATAGTCAGTTTGGAGTATTACAAGCTTCCGTAATGATAGGAATATTTTTAGGAAATATTCTATTGAGTATAGTTTCTCAAAAATTAAATAAAAAGAAAATCGTAATATATGGATTAACTGCCCAGGCAGGACTGTTTTTCATTATAGGAATATTTTTCTATCCTTGGGTAATCAGAACTTTTGGTAGGGGAAGTATATATCTATTTGGAATACTTCTAATTTTCCTTGTTATGTTTGGTGTAGCTAATGCTTTTATAAATACTAGCATAAATACAAACTTGCAGCTTATGATACCAAATAGGGTACGAGCTCGTGTTTTATCGGCATACTCCTTCGGTATGCAGGTAATATCACCTCTAGGAGTTTTTGTGGCTGGAATTGCCTTAGAACTCATTAAATACTACAACCTTTTTATGACATGTACGGTGATGATATTAATAGCCACCGGGATATTTTTCAAGAATGCACCGGAAGAATCTTACAATCCACAGAATAAAAAAGCTGAAACAAGGTAAATATATAAGGAGTTCACTAGAACTTCTTTTTTAATGCTTTATATTTTATTAATTGAATTTTACTATATTTAGTATAAAATAAAACAAACGGACAAGATAAACACTTATTTAGAGGAGACCCTATGGATAAAAGAAAAATATTAAAAAATAAAATTAAATCATATTTTAGCAAATGTATACACGATGACAATGAACTTTTAGGCTTGGAAATTGAGCACTTTCTTGTAGATAAGAAAACTTTGAAAAGTATTAGTTACAGTAAAGAAGGTGGACAACGAGACATACTAATTAGAATGCTTGAATTAGGCTGGGAAGTCCTATCTAGAGAAGGAGATAATATACTCGGTATAAAAAAAGAAGGCAGTACTATAACTTTAGAGCCGGGAGGACAGTTTGAATTTAGTATAAAAGCATATGAAAACATTGAAGATATAAAAAAAGACTACATAAAAATTTTGGAGGATGTGTACAAGGTTATAGATGAGGACAAAGATTTAATACTTATCGGTTACCATCCGAATACAAAAATTGATGAACTGGAACTACTTCCAAAAGAAAGGTACGATATGATGTACAGTTATTTTACAGGAAAGGGAGAGTTCTGCCATAATATGATGAAAGGTACAGCTTCTTTACATGTAGCTATAGACTACAAGGATGAGGAAGATTTTATAAAGAAATTTAGAACTGCAAATTTTTTAACTCCTTTTATATCTAGACTTTTTGATTCCACTCCAGTATTTGAAAAAGAAATATACCCACAAAACAACCTGCGTATAAAGATATGGCAAAATACTGATATAAAAAGATCTAAATCCGTACCTGGGAGTTTAGATAAAAAATTCGACTTCGATGATTATGCCGAATATATATTAGATTCTGAGCCTATTTTCATTATTAACGATGGGATGACTTTTTGTACCAAAAGAAAAAAGGTTGTAGATATATACAATGAAAACAATTTTGATAGAGATGATGTTTCTCATATTTTAGGGATGGTATTCCCAGATATAAGACTTAAAAATTATATTGAAATAAGAGTTGCGGATTCTATAAAGTATCCTTATTACTTATCTCTATTAGCTTTATTAAAAGGGATTTTTTACAGCAAGGTAAACTTGGAAAAATACTATAATATGTCTCTTAAATACAGGGATGATGACGTCAAGAATTTAAACAACCTACTGTTAGAGGATTTACATTTAAATTATAAGAACATAAATATGGATAAATTTATAAAAGAATTAATTAATGATGCAAAAATTCAACTTGATGAAAGTGAGAGAAAGTATTTAGAAGATTTGGAGGAACTGATAGATAAATATGACTCAATGGCAAATAAATTAAAGAAAACCTGTGATAAGGAAGAGCTTCTTGATGAAATTTCAGCAAAAAATATACTAAAGGATTGATATAATATATGGATAATTTAAATTTTCAAAATGAAATATCTAGAAAAATAATAAAAAGTTCCAATAAATATATAGAGGATGCAGAGTTAGTAGATAAAAAGGTAAAGGAATCCAATGCTATTTACAAAGGAAAACCCGTACCTTACCTGTACATACCCAGAATCTTCCAGAAGAAGGATATCGAAACAATTGAAAAATTAACGAAAGATATCTTTTCGATTGTTAATAAAACAATTAAACTTTATTTAGAAGAAAAAAAGGTAAGAAAGCTTTTTAATTTTGATAAAAAACTCGAAGAACTTATAAGAGCACCTCACTATTACGACACCTATGTTCCTATGGGCAGGTTTGATGTTTTCTACTACGGAGCTGATTACAAATTTTGTGAATTAAATGCTGATGGATCTTCAGCAATGAATGAAGACAAGGAACTAAGCAGGATATTGTTGGAGTCTAAACCTTTAAAAGAAATGAAAGATTATAACTTTAAAAGCTTTGAACTATTTGATTCCTGGGTTGATACGGTTGAAGAAATATATCAAGAATATAAGAAAAACAGAAATGAAAAAATTAAGGACAAATCCCAAATAAACATTGGAATAGTTGATTTACTTGACAAGACTACAAAGGTAGAAATAGAAGAATTTAAGAGATACTTTGAAAAATCTGGATATAATTGCTTTATAATTGATGGAAGAGAATTGGATTATAAAGATGGCGATTTATTATATAAAGATAAAAAAATAGATATAATTTACAGAAGGCTGGTAACAAAAGATTTGATGGATAACTATGAAAGTTTAGAAAATTTAATAATGGGGATATTATCTGGAAAAACCTGTATAATTGGTCCTATAAAAAGTCAAATTATCCATACTAAAAAATTCTTCCAAGTACTTTATGATGATGAATTTAGAAAGTACCTAGATGAGGAAGAAATTAAATTTATCGACAATCACATACCCCATACTAAAACTTTAAAAAAAGATAATGACTGGGAATCCTATATTGAAAATAAAGATGATTACATAATAAAACCCGTTGACTACTATGCTTCTAAGGGAGTTTACTCTGGTAAAGACTATAAGAAGAACCAATGGGAGGCAATCCTTGAAGAAAGTGCTGAAGGAGAATATATAATTCAGGAATTTTGTAAAGAAGCAAAAATCAACAATATTATATATGATAAAGGTAAACTTAAATACAATACTTTCAATAATATAAACGGCCTCTACATGTACAATGAAAAATTTAAAGGAATATACACAAGAGCCGGTATGAGGTCAATTATATCCGGGCTACATGAAGGTTATTCAATGGCAAGTCTTATGGTAGAAGAGAAGTAAATAAAAGGTTTTAGCGAAATGCTAAAACCTTTTATTTCTATTTAACTACTGGAAATACTGATGCATCAGGCATTACATAAGTTTTAATATCTAGAGTGCCTTTAATTTCTTCGGCTT
>DPPH01000117.1 GCA_003539375.1 Clostridiales bacterium | reverse complement strand
AATATTGAAGGCTTTAGTGAAAAAACGGCGTACCAACTTTTTGAAGAGTTAGATATTAAGAATATACCCCAACTCTACGATATAAAAAAAGAAGACTTGTTAAAATTAGAAGGTTTTAAGGAGAAAAAATCCCAAAATCTAATTAATGCATTAGAAAAAAGTAAAGATTGCAAACTTGAATCCTTTATCTATGCATTAGGAATACCTAATGTAGGGATAAAAACAGCTAAAGATTTGGTAAAAGAATACAAAACTCTGGATAATTTAAAAGAAGCTAAAGAAGAAGAGCTTGAAAAAATAAAAGATATAGGTCAAGTAGTAGCTGAAGAAATATACAAATTTTTTCATGATGATAATATTTTAGATAGCATAGATAAACTATTGGAAAAAGGAATAAATCCTACATATGAAGCAGAAGAAGAGACTGTCACAAATATTTTTACAGACAAAAAAATTGTTATAACAGGAAGTTTTAAAACTAAACGTAAAGAAATAAAAGAATTCATTGAAAACTCCGGCGGACAGGTTACAGGCTCTGTGAGTAGCAATACAGATATACTTCTGTTGGGAGAAAATCCCGGGTCAAAATATGATAAAGCAAAATCTTTAGGGGTAAAAATCATTGAAGAAGTAGAATTGAATGAATATTTAAAGGCTAATGAATAAATAAATATTACATTTCATTAATAATAGTTAAGACTTTCTTAATTGCAATTTTGCATATAATAGAATAAATTAAGATATGGATAATTTTATAAAAATAGCAGCACATTAAATACTAATGTGTAAAAAAAGCGGAGGTGCATTGATGTTAAAGTATACAGTTAAAAGATTTGGTATAGCTATTTTCACATTAATAATTATTATTACAATAACATTCTTTTTAATGCATGCAATCCCAGGAGATCCTTTCCAGCAAAGCAGGAGGATACCTGAGGAAATACTTGAAAACATGAAGGTTAAGTACGGTTTAGACCAACCTCTTATAGTACAGTATTTCAAGTATTTAGGTAATGTATTAAGAGGAGATTTAGGTGACTCTATGTATTATAGAGGAAGGTCAGTTAATACTATATTAGCTGATTCATTTGCAGTTTCCGGTAAACTAGGACTGATGTCCATTACAGTTGGAGCCGGGTTAGGAATATTTTTTGGAATTGTAGCAGCATTAAATAGAAATAAGTTTTTTGATTATTTCGTTATAGTGCTGGCAGTAATTGGAGTATCTGTTCCAAATTTTGTTTTCGCAACTACCTTCCAGTATGTATTTGCTTCTAAACTTGGATGGTTTCCAGTATCCAGATGGGGTACTTGGCAGCAGGCAGTACTACCTGTAACAGCTCTAGGGTTTGCATACATAGCATACATAGCTCGTATGATGAGAACCAGTATGCTTGATGTTATAAATCAAGACTATATTAAAACTGCTAAAGCTAAAGGTTTATCTGGAACACAGATACTGTGGAAACATACAATTAGAAATGCGATACTACCAATTGTTACGATACTAGGAGTAGCAGTTGCAGGTATAGTAGTAGGATCCCTTGTTATAGAGAATATATTTGGTATTCCAGGTATGGGTAAATATTTTGTTCAAAGTATTAAACAGAACGACTATACTATGATAATGGGAACTACAATATTCTATGCAATAATACTTATTGCCATGATGTTTTTAATAGATGTAGTTTACGGACTAGTTGATCCTAGAATTAGATTGGATTAGGGGGAAGAAGATATGGCAGATATGAATTTAAGAAAAGAAGATTTTGAAGTTGTAGGTAAAGACCTAAAATCTTCAGAAGAAATAGTAAGAAAAAGTTTGACCTACTGGCAGGATGCCTGGATGAGGTTAAAATCAAATAGAGTAGCACTAGTAGCATTGATTATCATTATTTTAATGGTAGGAATGGCTGTTTTTGCTCCTATGATGACAGAATATTCTTATGATGAACAAAATTACGATGTTATAAGTCAACCACCGAACTCAGAACACTGGTTTGGTACAGATGAATTAGGAAGGGATTTATTTGCTAGAAGCTGGCAGGGAGCTAGAACTTCATTATTCGTAGCTTTTGTTGCAACTATTATAAATGTTACTATAGGTGTTATATACGGAGGAATTTCCGGGTATTTCGGTGGTAAAACAGATATAGTAATGATGAGAATCATTGAAATAATATATTCTATTCCGAGACTTTTATGGGTAATATTATTATTAGTTGTAATGAAACCTGGGATTAAACCTATAATTATAGCGATTGCTATAACAGGATGGGGTGGCATGGCCCGTGTTGTTAGAGGTCAGGTACTTCAGCTTAAACAGATGGAATTTGTCCTTGCGGCAAAAACATTAGGTGCAGATACTGGTAGAATTTTACTTAAACACCTTATTCCAAATACTATGGGACCAATAATAATCAACTTAACTTTCCAGGTTCCATCAGCAGTATTTACTGAAGCTTTCTTAAGTTATTTAGGACTTGGGATACCAGCACCGGCTGCAAGTTGGGGTTCTTTGGCTCAATCAGGAACTAAGATGATATTATTATATCCTCATATGCTTCTATTTCCAGCTGCATTAATAAGTATATTTATGCTTGCATTTAATTTACTAGGTGATGGATTAAGAGATGCTCTTGATCCAAGACTAAGAGCGTAAGGGGGATTATTATGAGTGAAAATAAAAATGAGAAATTAAAAAATATAACTGAAAAAGAAGATGTTTTATTAAATGTAAAAAACCTACAAGTTTCCTTCGATACTTATGGTGGAGAAGTGAAGGCTGTTAGAGGAGTTAACTTCAAGTTAGATAAGGGAGAAACCTTAGCAGTAGTTGGAGAATCCGGTTGCGGAAAATCAGTTACGGCACAATCCATTATGCAGCTTATACCTATGCCTCCAGGAAGAATTAAGTCCGGAGAAGTATGGCTTGATGGTAGAGATTTATTAAAGTATTCAGATAAGGAAATGGAAAAGGTCAGAGGAAAGGAAATAAGCATGATTTTCCAAGATCCTATGACATCTTTAAATCCTACTATGAAAGTAGGTAAGCAGATTATGGAAGCTTTAATTAAGCATCAAAATATGTCAAAGTCTGAAGCAAAAGATAAGGCTGTAGAGATGCTAAAACTGGTTGGGTTACCAAACCCAGAAAGAAGAGCAGAACAATATGCCCACGAGTATTCTGGAGGTATGAGACAAAGAGCTATGATTGCAATAGCACTTTCCTGTAACCCAAAACTATTGATAGCAGATGAGCCTACTACAGCACTGGATGTTACTATTCAGGCTCAGATAATGGACCTGATGGCTGATTTACAAAAAAAATTAGATACGGCTATAATACTAATTACTCATGATTTAGGAGTAGTTGCAGACGTAGCGAAGAAAATTGCGGTTATGTATGCAGGGGTAATAATCGAATACGGTACATACAAGGATATTTTCTACAACCCAAAACACCCTTATACATGGGGATTGCTCTTATCAGTTCCTAGACTGGATGTTAAAAAAGATTTAAGACTTGTACCGATTGAAGGAACACCTCCAGATCTAATTGCACCACCTAAAGGGTGTCCTTTTGCAGCGAGATGTGAAAATGCAATGAAGATTTGTAAAGAAAAAATGCCTGAAGAAATTAAGGTTAACGGAAGCGAAGAAGGCGAGCATTTTGCAAGATGCTGGTTGTATCATGATTTGGCTCCAAAAGTTGATAACCCTGTAACAAAAAGGAGGGCGAAATTAAATGAATGAGACGTTAATTAGCGTAAGAGATTTAAAAAAATATTTTACCGTTAGAGGTGGGAAAACTCTAAAAGCAGTTGATGGAATATCTTTTGATATACATAAAGGTGAAACCTTAGGTCTTGTTGGAGAATCCGGATGTGGAAAATCTACAGCTGGTAGAACAATCGTAAGGCTTTATGAAGCTACAGGTGGAGAGATTATTTATAAAGATACAAACATTAACAAATTAAATAAAAAGCAGCTTAAAGATTATACAAGACATGCTCAGATGATTTTCCAAGATCCTTATGCCTCTTTAAATCCTCGTATGACGGTAACGGATATAGTCGGAGAGGGAATCGATATCCACAACCTATATAAAGGGATGGAAAGACAGAAGAGAATATATGAAATACTTGAACTTGTTGGCTTAAGCAGGGAACATGCCAATAGATTTCCTCACGAGTTTAGTGGAGGGCAAAGACAGAGAATAGGTGTTGCTAGAGCTTTAGCAATAGAACCGGATTTCATAGTAGCAGATGAGCCTATTTCAGCCTTAGACGTGTCTATCCAGGCCCAGGTAGTTAACCTACTTAAAGACTTACAGGATGAGTTGGACTTAACATACTTGTTCATAGCTCACGATTTAAGTATGGTAAAACATATTTCTGACAGAGTGGCAGTAATGTATTTAGGTTCTATTATGGAGTTAACTGAAAGTAACGAACTTTACGATAATCCTTTACATCCTTATACTAAAGCCTTAATGTCGGCAGTACCGATACCGGATCCTGATATTTCTAGAGCTAAAAAGAGAATTATTTTACAAGGGGACGTACCTAGTCCTATAGACGTACCTACAGGATGTAAATTCCAAGGAAGGTGTCCTATAGCAGAAGATATATGTAGAGTGGAAGAACCAGCTCTAAGAGAAGTACTACCAGGACATGAAGTAGCCTGTCACATGGTAAAAAAACCTTAAAAGTGAACAAATGTTAAAAATATGTAAATTGACAAAAATGTAATAAAATAATATAATTTATTATATTCAATAACCGACAAATCTAACATGTCGGTAAAAATAAAGGACATATGTCCTAAAATTTATACAAGGGGGAATACTTAGTATGAAAAGAAGAATATTAGCATTAATTTTAGTAATGTCATTAGTATTCACATTGGCATTAACTGGTTGTTCTCAACCGGCTGACGAACCAGAAGAGCCAGCTGAAGAACCAGGAGAAGAAGAACCAGCAGAAGAACCAGAAGAAGAACCGGCAGAAGAACCAGTAGAACAAGTATTGAGATTTAACTGGGGTTCAGAACCACCAGATTTAGATCCTCAAACAACTACCGACCAGGTTTCATTTTGGATTATAAATGCAACTATGGAAGGATTAGTAAGACTTAATCCAGATGGTTCAGTAGGTGAAGGACTTGCAGAAGATTGGGAAATAAGCGACGATGGATTAGAATATACTTTCCATATAAGAGACGCTAACTGGTC
>DPPH01000138.1:1014-17617 GCA_003539375.1 Clostridiales bacterium | reverse complement strand
CGTCAAGTTGATTTCCTTCGCAGTAAGCTAGGTGTTTTGGGAGTTCTTTATGAGTTTCAGATGCTCTTTTTTGATAAAACTGAGCCACCTGCTTTCCCAGATTTCTGCTACCTGTATGAATTATTAGATACAATTCCCCTTTATCATTTTTATCTATTTCAATGAAATGGTTGCCGCTTCCTAAAGTGCCTAGACTTTTTCTTAACCTCTCGGGCTTGTTTAATTTCTTATAGCAGTTTAATTTTTCTATGGGAAAATCCCTAACGATCCTGTCATTTACATCAAAACCGTGAGGAATGCTGGTTTTTATATAATTATCAAGTTTTTCAAGATTTATATTATCCGTAGAAAGTTTGGCAGTGACAACACCACAACCTATATCATACCCTACTAAATTGGGTACAACCTTATCCTCAACAGTCATAGTTGTACCTATAACGCATCCTGCTCCAGCATGAGCATCAGGCATTATTCTTATTTTTGAGCCTTTTACAAAGGGTTGATCGCAAAGTTCTTTTATCTGAGCGACAGCTCCATCATCTATATCATCTGTGAAAACTACTGCCTTATTATATTTTCCTTTTATTTCTATCATATTACATCACTCCTTATATTCATTGTACTACTTATAGAGTGTAATATGTAGTAATTATTGAAAAATTAGAATTGTATTCAAATATCTAATTTTGATTCATGTTTACACTAATTTAACATATACTTAATAATTACAAAACAATACAGTGTTACATTTAAACCAAATAAAATATTTGGAGGTACAAATGAAAAACAAGTCATTGTTTAAAACCTTAATAATCGTAATTATTTTAACTTCTTTGATATCTACAGTTGCTTTTGGATATCAAGTACAATCAGGAGATATGGTATGGAAAATTGCTGAGAAGTTTAATGTTACTATAGAAGATATAGTAAATGCTAATAATCTAGAAGATAAGAATCTCATCTTTCCTGGACAAAATCTCATAATACCATCTTCCCAGCAGGCTCAAGAAGTTGAAGAGGTTGTTGAAGTAGAAAAAATAGGACAAACTGATAAGCCAAAATACGTATTCTATATGATAGGAGACGGCTTAGGTGCTTCACAAAGACAGTTAGCAGAATTCTACTTAGAAGAAATAGAAGGATCTTCTAAAAAGCTTCTTATGAATACTTTTCCAGCAGCAGGAATCAACACAACTTATTCAGCTGACACCCTTGTTACAGACTCTGCGGCGGCAGGAACTGCTTTAGCAGCAGGAATCAAGACAAATAACGGAGTAATATCACAAACCCCAGAAGGTGAAAATGTAAGAACTTTAGTTGAATGTGCTGAAGACGCAGGGATGGCTACAGGACTAGTATCAACTACAAGAATCACTCATGCTACACCAGCAACTTTTGCCTCTCATAATGTTAATAGAAATGACGAAAATGGAATAGCGGTTGATTTTGTTGACAGTGGAGTAGATTTCTTCGCAGGTGGTGGAATCAGACACTTTATACCTCAAAGCTATACTGAACCTGAAGATGCAGCAGGAAATTCAGTGAAATCTAAAAGAAAAGATGATATTGATGTTGTAGGTATGTTTTCAGACTTAGGGTATGAAACGTTTATAAGCAAAAATGGAGCAGCAGAATTTAATACATATGTTCCTGAAGCGGGAGATCAAGTACTTGCACTATTTACTTACACGCACATGCCTTACGAAGTTGATAGAGTAGCAAAGGATTTAGAAGCACCAAGCTTATCTGAAATGACTGAAAAAGCAATAGACTTACTTTCAAAAGATGAAGATGGATTTTTCCTAATGGTTGAAGCTGGTAGAATTGACCACGCTTGTCATGCTAATGATGCAAAAGGTGCAATCATGGATACATTAGCTTTTGATGAAGCAATAGAAGAAGCATATGAATTTTATATGTCTCATCCTGAAGAAACTCTAATAGTTGTAGTAGGTGACCATGAAACTGGTGGAATGGGACTGGGCTTTGCAAACAACTATTTCTTAAATATGGATGAACTTGAAGATGTAGACGTATCCGTTGAAGATACTCTTCAATATGCTGATTACGACACACTGGAAGAATATCTTGCATATATAGACGAACACTTAGGACTTGACGACCTAACAGCAGAGGAAATAGCTGAAATTGAATCTGCGATGTCAGTTGAAACTGGAGCTAATCCAAATACATATGGAAGCTACTATACTCCTGAAGCAATAGCGGCAACTCATTTATTATCAGAAAGAGTAAACATCCAGTGGACTACATTCGCTCACTCAGCTACAGCTATACCTATGTCGGCAGTAGGAAAGGGAGCGCAGGATTTTAGTGGATATAAAGATAATACTGAAATAGCTCAAGCTATGGCAGAATTAATGAATTTCAATTTAAGCAGGTAATTAGTCATAAATTAACCTATATGCAGGGAGACTCGCTTTGGATGCGAGTTTCTTTGCATTATAAAAGAGGGATGAAGATGATAAAAAAGATTAGGACACCATTGTTTTTTATAGTACTTACAATACTTGTATTTGTGTTTTTTGTTATCAATAATACAATGGAAAATGTTGACAGAGATTTAGAAGTAAAAGCAGAAGTTTTAGAAGTAGATGACTCAAACATTGTAAGTAATGGAATAGCTAGTATAGGAAACCAAACTTTACTGATTGAAGTATTAGATGGAGACTATAAAGGAGAAAAATTTTATGCTGACAACCTGCTTTTAGGACAGTTGGAGATGGATAATTATTACCAAGTAGGAGACAAAATTATAGCAGCTCTACTTATAGATAAAAATACTGGGGCTATAAGAGGTGCTAAAGCTATTGACATGTTTAGGCAAAATAGTATTATAATAATGTTTTCTATATTTACTATCTTGTTGGTATTATTTGCAAAAACAGTAGGAATAAAAGCATTATTTTCTTTTGTAGCTAGCCTTTATATAATATGGAATTTTTTAGTAAAAAGAATATTAGAAGGCAACGATCCCATTTTTACGGCAGTTCTTACCCTTGTGATTCTATCAGCTATAATAATATTTTCAGTAGCAGGGTTCACAAAAAAAGGCATATCAGCCTTTCTAGGAACAATAATAGGACTTCTAATAACAACTGTATTAACATTAGTTTTTGGAAAAGAAATGGGTCTTATGGGTATGACTCAAGCTTATTCAATGTCTGTGCTTATAAACGGAAACTTAAATTTAAATATGCTTGAAGTTTTTTATGCAGCAATTATAATTGGGGCATCAGGAGCTGCTATGGATATTGCAATGGACGTTTCTGCCTCTATGAAAGAAATAGTAGAAAAAAAACCTGAAATTAGTGAAAAAGAACTTATTAAATCTGGATTTAATGTAGGAAGTGCAGTAATTGGTACGATGACTACTACCCTACTTCTTGCATATTCAGGTGGATATTTAACGCTTCTCATGTTGTTTATGACAAAAAATTCAAGTTTTTTAAGAATAATAAATTTAAAGATTGTATCTGCTGAAATAATGCGTACTTTAATAGGAAGCATAGGATTAGTGATTGTAGCACCCATAACTGCTCTAATAGCCGGTAATATTTACAAATTTAGCAAAGAGCAAAAGAAAGGTGAAAAAAGAGAAAAAATAGAAGAGTCTATAAACTACTAACAAAAAATAAGTTAAATCAAAAAATACTTCTTGAACAATAACTTTTACTTAATTGTCTACAGGAAGTATTTTTTTATATAAATAAAAAATTAATAAATAAGTAATTGACTTTAACTGTACCAGGAAGTATAATACAGTTACTGTAATACATATACTAATACAGTGAAAGGAGATATGACTATGATTAGAATAGATTCAAATAGTTCTAATCCTATATACGAGCAGATTTACAGTGAATTTGTGAGACTTATCGTATCCAGGGTTTTAAAGCCTAATGAAAAGATACCTTCAGTACGAGAACTCGCTTCTACTCTGAGAATAAATCCAAATACAATAGTTAAGGGATATAAACTATTGGAAATGGATAACTATATAAGATCGGAACAGGGTAAAGGATACTTTGTAAACAAAAGAGACGAATCATTAAGTACTTATATGAAACGTATAGAATTAAATCTAAAAGAATCAATTAAATCAATGCGATTAATAAAAATGACGGATAATGAAATAATAGATTTCATAAAAAATCTTCTGAAAGGAGATGAGGGTTATGATAAGAGTTGAAGGTTTAAACAAATGGTTTAGAGACTTTAACGTGCTAAAAGATATAAATATAACAGCAAATACTGGACAGATTTACGGTTTAGTGGGTTCAAACGGCTGCGGTAAAACTACTCTCCTTAAACATATTATACAAATATTTAAAGGAGACAGCGGAAGTATTTACTACAAAGATACTCAAATAAAAGAAGCAAGTCCTGAAATAGAAAAATTTTACTACATACAGGATGACTTATATTTTCCCTATGGATACAACTTGGACATGCTCTTTAAATACGAAAGCAAACTTTATAAAAACATGTCTGTAGAAAAATATGAAAAACTGCTTAAATTTTTCAATATAAATAGAAAAGCAAAATTAACCACCTTGTCAAAAGGTCAAAAGAAGCAAGCTGCCTTTATAATAGCTGTATCAGCTAAGCCGGAAGTACTACTTTTAGATGAGGTAGTAGATGGTCTGGATGCAGTAGTAAAAAGAAAATTTTGGAACGTTCTTATCAATGAAGTTATGGAGAGGGATGTTACGGTAATCATATCTTCCCACGACTTAAAAGAAATAGACAACATATGTGATAAAATTGGGATCATGCACGAGGGAAGGATAATAAAAGAAGAAAAAATGGATACTCTTAAGGAAGAAGTTAAAAGAGTACAATTTGCCGTAGAAGAAGAGTATAAAGAGATAAAAAGTGATAAATACGAAATTATCAAAACACAAAAAATTGGCAGCGTATACTTCGGCATAATAAAAGGAGACGTTGACATATTTAGGAAAGATTTAAACGAAAAATACACTCTTTTAATATTTGATGAACTATCTATGGATTTAGAAGAAATATTTATTACAGAGTTAGGAGGTGCCGGATATGGAAAAGAAGAATTTATTTCCTAATAATTTTAAAACGGTACTGTTGGACAGTATTGCAGGTAAGAAAAACTGGTTTTTAATATCCTTTGCTATATTAATTATTACTGTATTAATAATGCCCTTATTACTTATAAGTGAAATACAGGAAGGAAATATAGTAGTGGGAATGATAGAAATTTTCATTCTTGTGTTCATTAACTGCATAATAGACTTTAGTTATCTCCACGACAATAGAAAGTTGGGATACTACTTGTCTAAACCTATGACTTCTTTGCAGAGAGTAAATATAACCATAATCACCAACTTTATATTCACAGCAGTTTTAATCGGTATTTTAGGTGTAATAAATATGATAGCTGGTGTTGATGTACACGAAATGTATATAATTACTATACCTTGGCTTATTACTGGGATTATAACGGCAGCTTTTTCAAGTATACTTACAGGTAACTCTTTAGCTGCAGCAGTAGCAACTGTTGTAAACTTTACACTGCCTTTATCATTTCTAGCTATACTTAACTATTTATTTACAATCATTGAAGATTTAGCCTTAGGATTTAATGCAAATATACTTTTCAATAGCTTTGTTGACAATTACTACAAGGTTAACAACTTGTACTTTTTAAATTACTTTGATGATGGGATAAACTGGACTTACTTTTTCCAGCTGGCAGTTATTATGACTGTACTATACTTAATAGGATTTAAACTGCTAAAAAGGAGAAAAAACGAGAGAACAACTGAACTGGTTGTTTACGATGGATATAAATATTTCATATCATTGTTTTTAGCTACATTAGTACCTATAGGATTTTCACTAGCATTAAGGACTGAGAGTTTTGTTGGAAAGATGGCTGTATTTGTTTTATTATCAGCTCTAGGTTATTACATAATAAATGCTATCTTAGAAAAGTCATTTTCCCCATCATTTAAGGGTTTAAAGATGTACATAATTTACTTAGTTATTTTTGCACTGTTTATTGTAGGTGGAAATATAGCTACAAATCAGTACGAGTACTACATACCCGAGGCTGAAGAAGTAGAATATGCTTTTATTGGAAATTCTATGTATCATTACCAACAGGAATGGGAGAGAAGCAGGCAGGTTTACGACTTCAATCTTGAAGACATAGAAGAGGAAAGCTTTAAAGAAAATGTTGATGTATATACTTCAGCTAAAAGCATAGATAATATAATCGACATCCATCAACACATACTGGAAGATCAAAGTTACTACTTAAATCAAAATGTTATTATAACCTATGTGATGAAAGATGGAGATAACTTGACGAGATACTACAACTTAGAACAAGCAGAAGATTACAATGGAGATTATCTAAACTCTAAAGCTAAAGAAATACTAAGTACTGAAGAATTCGAAAGTAGGCTTCCATATAATAACAAGTACTTTAACAAATCATACATAGACAATATTAATTTTGAAATCAACGACGAAAATGGATACAAGACTCACGATATTAGTGATATAGATATTGAAAAACTTAAAATTAATTTAGAGAAAGATTACCAAAATTATTTACAGGAGTCAAAATATTCCTTTGAAATTCTTATAAGACCTGATGCAAATAGGAGCCCAGACTACTATATTGAAAGAAGAATAGAAGAGGATAAAGAAGTAGAAACTGCAGTTCCTGAAGTAAAACCGGAGACCTATTATAGAAATTACTCGATATTTTATGAAACATCTGAAACTGGAAACATGAAGTATATGAGATATGATATACAAATAAACGAGGACTTTGAAAATACTGTTAACATGCTTGAGGATTACTTAAATATAGAAATAAAATAAACTTAACCTACCCTAGTGAAAATTACTGGGGTAGGTTTTTATAATAAGAACTGGTATCGTTTCAATCAATTCAAAATGAAACGGTAGATGAAATTAAAGGGATATCTTTTAAAAATACACTATAATGGTTAGTAAATTTACCAAAATATTGTATATATAAACAATATATGGTAAAATAATTATAAAGGAGGGATAGGAAATGAATGTAGAAAAAATAATTGGTAGAAATATAAAAGAATTAATGGATAGTAAAAAAATCTCTCAAAGGGAAATGGCAAAAATAATAGGAGTTACCCATCCAACTGTATCAAGTTATTTAAATGGAAAACAGATAATTGATAGTCAGAAATTAGCTATTATAGCTAGATATTTTAATGTACCTTTTGATTTCTTTTTTAGTGAAAAACATAATAAATTAAATTTACTTTTTAGAGCAGATAAGCCAGCAGAAAATATCGAAGAGTTTGATTTTCAAGAAATATACAATTATTTTGAAAATTATATATCAATTGTTGATTTAGATAAAATGAGATATATACCTCAGAACTATAACCTTAATATTGAAAAGAGAAAAATAAATGAAGAAGATAAAAATAACATAAAAAATGTAGCCCTGGAAATAAGAGAGCAATTTAATATAGAAGAAGTTATTCCTAACAACTACTACGATGTTTTAGAAAAAGAAGGTATAAATGTTATAGCCTTACCTCATTCTAATGAGAAATTTTTTGGTGCTTCATCATATTCGAATGATTTTGGAAGCTTTATTTTTGTTAATACTAATAAAAAAATTTCTGAAGAAAGACAAATTTTTTCTCTTTTTCATGAGTTGGGACATATTTTATTTAACAGAAATGAGTATAAAGAATATAGTAATGATCCATTGTATAAAAGCAGTAGAAGTAGTATAGACGAAAAAGTAGCAAACCAGTTTGCAGGGTATTTCTTATTACCAGAGAATTTAGTTAAGAAATACATTAAGTCAAAAGGTAAAAATGTTGATATATATGAAATGAAAAAATATTTTAAGGTTAGTATTCAGACTTTATATATGTCTTTGCACGACTATGGTATTATAAGCAAAGGCAAATATAGAGAATTTTGGAAAAGATTAAATATAAAAGGATGGGAAAAAATAGAACCAGATCCAATAGATGCCATATCAATTGAAGATAAAAACAATAGACTTGTATCAACAATGAAAAATCTATACTTAAATGAAGATATATCGGTAAATAGAATAGCTGAAGCATTAAACATTAATCTAATTGAAGCGAGAAAAATAATTAAAGATTGGAGTGGTTCTATTGACCAATACGAAAAACTCTAACATAAACTCAGCTGTTGTAGATAATAATATATTAGTAGATTTATTTGAACTTAAAAGATTAGATATACTTTTCAAGGTATTTGATAAAGTTACAATACCAAGAGTAATATATGATATGGAAATTCTAAGAGAAGTGATGGAAGAATTATATGAATTTGAATATAAAGTATCTGATTTAGAAAATGACATAGGTTATACAACCTACTATGAATTGACAAATAGTAAAAAGTTCAACAAACTTTCTAATCCTGACAAAATGGCAATCTCAATAGCTAAACAATATACTTATTACTGCAACAGTAATGATGGTTTAGTTAGAAAAGCTTGTAATGAGCTTGAAATAGAATATATAGGCATATTAGGCGTGTTGGGTAAAGCTTATGAAATAAACTATATTACTTTGGATGAATTAAAGAAACTATGCAATTTATTAGGCAGTAATAAAACTACTTGTTATATTAGAAGAAGTTTAATAGATGATTTTTTGAAAAATATAGCTATTGATAATATATAAGATTCTCTCGAAATTTAATTAATATAAATATCACTTCCAGACATAGACTCTTTCACTATATGGTTGAAAAACATATCTGACTTTGTATTAAATATGTCTTTGTTATAACTTTTAGGTAGGTAAGCAGCTAGCATTTGAATGGAAAAATTTTTATATATATCCATTCTTTCCTCTGACAGATACTTCGCCGGAGTATATTTCTTCTTTAGTACCATCTTTCTTTTCTATCAGTAGATGACCTTCTTCGGTTATGTCCAATACCTTAGCTTCATAAGTAGTATCTCTACTTATAATTCTAACTTCTTTACCTAAAAGAATAGATTTTTCTTTAGAAATTCTTACTATTTCTTTAAAATTATTTCCCAGGAAATATTCCTGGTAGTATTTTTCGAAATAGTTTAAAAACTTGCCGGTAAATTCTTTTCTATCTATACTTTTACCTGTTTCTGATAATATGGATCCTGCTTTATGTCTTATATCATCAGGAAATTCTTCTGATTTTACATATAGATTTACACCGATACCCATTACTATGTAGTTAACCTGATTGATTTCCGCACTCATTTCAGTAAGGATTCCAGCTATTTTTTTATCATTTATTATTATATCATTTGGCCATTTTATTAAACCTTCTATACCAAAGTTTTCTAATGTCTTAACTAATGCGACCGCTCCTACTAAAGTAATATTTGAAACTTTAGATGGATCTATATTTGGTTTGAGAAGTATAGATATAAGAAGACTTTTGCCTTTTGGGGAGGACCAATTTCTTCCAAGACGCCCCCTACCGGCTTTTTGTTCTTCGCTTATTACTACAGTACCGTCAGAAGATGATTCTGCAATATTTTTAGCTTTTTTGTTGGTAGAATCTATAGTATTAAAGTATAATATGTTCCTTCCTATATAGGTAGTGTTTAAATAAGGTTTTATTTCTTCATAAGACAGTATATCCGGAGAGTTTATAAGCTTATATCCTTTTCTAGATACAGAATCTATTTTGTATCCTTCTTCTTTAAGAGAATTGATATTTTTCCAGATTGCTGTTCGGCTTACATTAAGTAAGTTGCTTATTTTTTCCCCGGACACGTAATCTGTGCTTTCTTTTAATATGTGTAGTATTTTATCCTTCATGATTCACCTCTTTGATTAATAACTCATATAATTTTACCACATAAATTTCATTAGTTAAATAATTAGTTAACTAAAAATTATTTTAGGTTGACAAATAATGTAAACATATATTTCAATAGTGTGAAAACAGCTGACAAATAGATATATAAGGGATTCTGTGATATAATTAATCATATTTAAATAATGGAGGTTCTTAAATTGAACTTATTTAAAAATAGTAATTGTGAAGATTTGTTTAGAGCGATAAATTCCTTGTATCTTACAGTTATAACAGATGAAAAAGGGAAGATAACATACATTAGCGAAGACTATCTGGATATTTTGGATATAGAAGATGATGTAGTGGGAAAATATATAGAAGATGTAATTCCAAATACTAAAATACCGGAAGTTTTAGAAAGCAAGGTTGAAACTATAGGTGACATTTTCACTTTGAAAAATGGAAAAGATGTAATTTGTAATCGGATTTTAATAAGGGATGATAACAATAAAATAACTGGATTAATTTCAACTGCTACTTTTCAAGATTTGTATAAAGTTGAAATTTTAAATAAAAAAATCGAAAAATTAAAAGAAGAGAACCTTAAATATAAAAAAGAAATTGAGAAACTGAAAGAATCAAACAGTGGATTAGATAAAATTATTGGTTCTTCTAATATTATTAACAACTTAAAAAATAAGATTCAAAAAATTTCAAAATCACCTATTTCTATTTTGATTACAGGAGAAACCGGAACGGGTAAAGAGGTTTTTGCTAATGCTATACACAGTTTAAGTGATAGAAGTGATAAAAAATTTGTAAAGATAAACTGTGCAGCAATACCAAAGGAATTAATAGAATCAGAGTTGTTTGGATATGCTCCTGGTTCTTTTTCTGGAGCTTTAAAAAATGGAAAGATAGGAAAGTTTGAATATGCTAATGGAGGAACTATTTTATTAGATGAATTAGGTGAAATGCCAATAGCTCTCCAATCTAAGCTTCTAAGAGTCTTAGAAGAAAGAGAGATAGAAAGAATTGGAGATAACAAAACCATCCCTTTAGATGTAAGAATACTTTGCAGTACAAATAGAGATCTTAAAGAAATGGTAGAAAATGGAAAGTTTAGAGAAGATTTATATTATAGAATTAATGTAATTGAGTTAAATATACCGCCATTGAATAAAAGACTTGAGGATATTGAGCTTTTAATTAATTATTTTATAGAAAAATATAATAATATTTATGGCTTAGGTATAGTAGGCATAGATAAAAAAATAGTAGAAGAGTTAAAAAAATACAATTGGCCTGGAAATGTTAGAGAACTTGAAAATGCAGTTAAGGGTGCCTGCGTAATTAAAGCATCAGGAATTTTAGAATACGAAGATTTTGAAATCTTTAATAGGGATTTAAGTTCTGAATCTGATAATGTAGTAAATGTAGCTTCGGAATATTTCTCCCTAGAAGACATAAAGGAAGAGGTAGAGAAGAAATACATAACAAAAGTGTTGTTAAAAACTGGTGGCAATAAATCCCATGCAGCTAAAATTTTAGATATCGATAGGACTTACCTGTATACTAAATTAAAGAAATACAATATAAAAATATAAAAAAACTCTCCTTAATGTAAAATTTTACAAATTGGAGAGTTTTTAATATTTAGTTAAAATGCTAAAAATCTAACATTCTTTCAAATTCTTTCAAATTAGTTTTGAAATCTGGAACATATTTTCCTGCTTCAGCTTTTTTAACTAGTTCTATAACTTTGTCATTAAAAGGTGTTTTTACACTTTTTTCTTTTCCTTTTTTAGAGACAACACCGTTTATGTAATCTATTTCACATGGGATGCCTTTTTCCAAATCTTGAAGCATACTTGCTTTTAGATCTCTGTGTTTATCCCACCCGATATGGTACAGCTCCATTTTATCCTCTAAAGTTTCACTGTTTTTTAGCTCTAAATCATCCATGTTTATTCCATTCATGTAAATCAACTCGTAATTATTAGCATGAGCTGTTTTTACCGTCTCATCGGCAACATATGATAATGCTTTCATGGCTATTTCATTATCCATTACATCACCAAAAGTGCAACCTAATGCTGCTGACATACCACTAAAAGTAGCATTCATTAAGACTTTTGACCATCTTATTTCCATTAAATTTGTCATTATTTCAGTAGTGCCTACATTGGAAAGAATTTCTTTAACCATTTCTATTCTTGGTGTAATCTGTCCGTTAATTTCGCCGATATCAAAGGCATAATTTTTTACAGCTTCGTATTTTGACGTTAGCATAGAAACTCCAGGTTCAATCCATGTAGCACCAAAACCAACAGCTCCTCCCACAGTTCTTTCTATTCCAACGTACTCTGAAACAAATTCCTCTGGTATTCCATTTTGCAAGGTGCAAACTACACTATCTTCATTAATATAGTTGAGTAAGTTTGTAAGTGCAGTATCATTAAAAGTTTGTTTAGTCAGAAGAATTACTAAGTCGTAAATTCCGTCCATGTTATCTGGAGTTTTAGCAATAACTGGATGATTGAATTCTAAAAACCCTGTTATTGTAGCTCCTTTTTCGTTTAACTTTTCAACATGTTTTTCATTTGTATCTATTAAGGTGACCTCGTGTTCTCCTAAGGTACCCTTTGTAATTAGCCCGCCTATTATTGTACCTAGTGAGCCAGCGCCTAAAATTGCAATTCTCATTTTTCCCTCCTATAATGTTTTCCCGCCGCTTACTTCAATTACAGCTCCATTTATATATGAAGCTTCATCAGAAGCTAAAAAAGCATAAACGTTTGCTATTTCTTCAGGTTTACCTAGTCTTCTCATAGGAATGCCTCTAATTAGATTGTTAATAACCTTTTCAGGAATAGGATCAAGTATTGGAGTATCAATAAAGCCAGGAGCAACAGCATTTGATCGTATATTTAATTTACCATACTCTTTTGCCCAGCATTTCATCATACCAATTACTCCCCATTTTGAAGCGGCATAATTAGTTTGTCCGTAGTTTCCATATACTCCTACAATAGATGTAGCATTAATTATGCATCCTTTATTTTGCTCAAGCATATATGGTATAACAGCTTTAGAGCAGTTAAAGGTTCCTTTAAGGTTTATATCAATTACTTTATCGAAATCTTCATAACTCATCTTATCTAACTGATTGTCCTTGAGTATACCGGCATTATTGATTAGGATATCTATATTCTTGTATTTTTCTTTTATTGTTTTGAAAGCATTTTCCACACTATATTTATCGGTTACATCTACTTTATAACCTTCAGCTAGATTTTCTATTTGATTTAGTTCAATAACAGCTTCCTCAATAGATTTTTCATCAATATCAAAGATTATTACTTTTGAGCCTTCTAAAACAAATTTCTTACATGTAGCAAAACCTATGCCTTTTGCACCTCCAGTAATTACTGCTATTTTATTTTCTAGTCTTTTCATTATGTACTCCTTATGTATTATTTAATTCCTTCAGTTTTAATATCGTTTCTTTCATCTGATTCTTTTCTAATTTTATATACTACTTTTCTTGTAGATTCACTTATTTCTGGTTCAAAGAAGGACTCATATGATTCCAGAGGTGGTTTTTTAGTTGTAAATACACCTATTAAACATGCAACAAGGGAAAGTCCTGCACCTACTAAGAAGGATGGAATACTAGAAGCCGTGATTGTAGCAAATATATATCCACCTAGCCCGGCAATAATTGCTGCATAAGCACCCGCTTTATTCATACGTCTCCAGTACAATCCTAATACTACTGGCCAAAAGAATGCTGCTCCAAACCCACCGTATATATAGGTGAAGCCCATTGCTAATAAAACGGGAGGTTTGATAGCACTGATTACTGCTAATGCACCTAATCCGAAAATAACTATTCTTAATTGCTTAACGGTAGTGTTGTCATCAGCTTCAGAAGCAACTTCACTTCCAGATAGAGTTCTTTTTATATCGTAAACAACTCCTGTACCACAAATTAAAAGCATGGAGTTAGCAGTTGATACTGCAGCAGCAGAAATACCAGCAAGAGCGATAGCACCTATAATTGGTGGTGCATACTGAGTAATTAACATCGGAAAGAGATAATCAGTAGTTTTTCCTACTGGGAGGCTCGGTAACAAAGCTTTTGATCCAAGACCAATTATAATTAAAGGTACAAAAATACCTACTAGTAAAACTAAAGTTATTGTCATTTGTAAAGCAGCAGCTTTAGCATTTTTAGGAGCCATAAATCTTGTAATCCAGTGAGGGGCTACAGCAGCACCTAATGAGTTTGATAAGAAAATTGAAATTAAAGCAGATGCACCAAATGTACCAGCAGGTGAAATCATTATTCCAGCTTCCTTAGCTTCACCACCTACAAAGGTTGGTGCTGTTGTTGTTGATATAGTCTGCATGATATTACCTATACCTCCTGTGTTTTGAAGTACGACAAATGCTGCTACTACTACACCAATAAAAATCATTATTGCATTTAATGTATCAGTTGCTGCTACAGACCAAAAGCCTCCCATACTTGTGAAGATTAATATTGCTAGAAAGAAAAAGATAGCAATTTCATATTGTAAACCAGTAACTGTTGAAAAAACAATTCCAAATCCTACTACCTGAAGATGAGCGAATACAAAATATCCAATTATCATTAAAACAGCTACTAGTAGTTGCATTTTACTGTTTTTTGCAAAAGGATCGTATCTCAATCTCATAAATTCCGGAAAACTACGAGTAGGTATTTTAGGAAATCTTACCTTATATGCCATTATAGGCATTAAAGCTGTTGCCAAAAACCAACCTGAAACCCATCCAGTGATTGCTGCAAATCCAGTTGTATATAGGTTTCCAGGTACACCCATAACTGATGCAACACTTAACCACGTTGCTATAGAAGTTCCAACTCCCAAAAACAAGCCCATTCTGTGACCACCAGTCGTAAAATCGGACAAGGTTTCTACTTGCTTAGAACTTTTTATTGAACTAATTATTATAAAACCAAAATATAAACCAAAAACAATTATATAAGCCATGTTATTACTCCTTTATTATTGATATTTAAAAAGACTACCTGTTGCCCCAAGTCTTTTTAATCCAGTATTTTCTATCTTACTGCAAACTACAGTACATATTACTATTCCTATTATGATTGTTGATGCCCATAATAACCAAACCATTTTGTTCCTCCTTAAATAGATAGTTTAATAAAATTAATTTTAATGTAATGATTGAAACTTGTCTATTAATAAATATTTATAATTATTTTTTACTTATATATATCTCCTCCTATTCTATGTATTTTGTGTTGTTTATTAAAGACAAATTATTTAATGTGTAGGTTATAAACAACATCCTTTAACCTATTTGATTCCTAAAATTTCTCTAGCTTCTTTAGGAGTAGCAATTTCATAGTCAAATTCCTTCATGATCCTAGCCATTTTTTCAACTAATTCGCCATTGTTCCTTGCAAGAACTCCTTTAGATAAGTATAAATTGTCCTCCATTCCAACTCTAACGTGGCCTCCTAAAAATAAGTTGTGTGTACATATTGGATATTCAGTCTTACCAGCACCAAAAGCTGACCACTCATAACCATCATTTCCAAATAATCTGTCTGCAGTTTCCTTCATGTATTGCAAGTCATAGTGAGTAGCAGCAAGAGCTCCGTTGATTCCTAAAACAAATTGCAGATAAGGTTTTCCTTTAATCCAACCAGAATCTTTCATAAACTTAACATTATATAAGTGTCCAACATCGTAGCATTCTAGTTCCGGCTTAGTGTTGTTTTTTGACATCATTTCCAGTAGCTTCTTCATGTCACCGAAAGTATTTTTAAATATAACGTCTATAGTTCCTTCTAAATTTGGTTTTTCCCAGTCGTATTTAAATTCTTTGATTTTATCTGCTGCAGGAAAAAGCCCCCAATTTATTGACCCAGCATTCATTGATGCTAGTTCTGGTTTGAATTTAGGTACAGAAGCAGCTCTTTCGTCAACCGTCATATAAAAGCTACCGCCTGTAGTAATGCAAATGATAACATCCTTATTTCTACTTCTTATTTTGTCAATGATTTCTTCATAGATTTTCAAATCTGATGAAGGTTTACCATCTTCAGGACTTCTAGCATGTATATGAACGGTAGCAGCCCCAGCATTAGCAGCATCTATAGCATTTTGAGCTATTTCATCAGGTGTTGTTGGTAAGTACGGGGACATAGATGGAGTATGTATTGACCCCGTTATTGAACAGTTAATTATTCTCTTCCTTCTCATAAAAACCTCCTTAATTTTTTAGTCAGTATTATATTTTGCAAATTGTGTGCCACATTAATTAGTTAACTAAAAAATATTTTAGGTTGACAATTAATCATATAGAATATATAATCGTTAACCATAAAACAAAACAAGTTGACAATGGAGGCATCATGAAAATATCTACTAAAAATATGATTTTAACATCCTTATTTGCAGCTCTTATGGCTGTAAGTGCCGTATTTATAGCAATACCCTTGGGTCCAGTGAATTTCACTCTTCAGGTATTCTTTGTAATTTTATCCGGTATAATCTTAGGTCCTAAATGCGGACCCTTATCTCAAATATTATATTTAGCTATGGGTCTGATAGGCCTGCCAGTTTTTTCAGGTGGTATGGGTGGTATTTCATATATATTTGCACCTTCATTTGGATATATACTGGGATTTATATTAGCTTCATATATTATAGGTAAGCTGGTGGAAAGGTATAGAAATTAT
>DPPH01000138.1:0-658 GCA_003539375.1 Clostridiales bacterium | reverse complement strand
GATATTATTAAATGTATACTGGCAACCCTACTTGGAATAAAAATGATACCCCAATTAAAAAGACAAATAATATAAAATAGATAACAACTTCCTTAACAGTTTATATATTTTCTGCTAAAATAAGAGTAATATATTATAAGGAAGTTTTTTTATGGATAATTTTTTTATGAACAAGGCTTTAGACGAAGCCTATGAGGCATATGAACTGGATGAAGTTCCTATAGGAGCTGTTATAGTTAAAGATGGTAGGATAATAGGAAAGGGATACAATCGAAAAGAAGTATCATTAGATACTACAAATCACGCAGAAATCATGGCTATTAAAGAAGCTTCAAAAAACCTAAAAAATTGGAGACTTACAGGTTGCACTATGTATGTAACGGTAGAGCCCTGTCCTATGTGTGCCGGTGCTATAGTAAATTCAAGAATTACAGAACTTGTAATAGGGACTATGGATCCAAAAGGAGGAGCCTGCGGTTCTTTATATAATATAGTAGAAGATGATAGGTTAAATCATCGAGTGGAAGTGAGAAGAGGAATACTTGAAGAAGAATGTTCAAATATTATGAAGGACTTTTTTAAAAAATTAAGATGAGGAGAGATATTATGATTTTAGATTTATTAAAAACTAGAAGAAGCATTAGAAAATTTGAAGATA
>DPPH01000265.1:1120-6116 GCA_003539375.1 Clostridiales bacterium | reverse complement strand
GATAGTATAAAAGACTTAGATAAATTAATTGAATCTGATAGGATTGAACCTAATATTGAAATACCATTCGAATTAAGAAATGGACGAGAAAAAAAAGTAGTAAATATAATCGGTATAAAAAAAGATACAGAAATGTATAAGTTTAAAGATTCTAATGATAACCCGGTCTACTTACAAGATGATGGTATGCTGATATCATCCAACTTAGCCAAGGCTCTGGATGTAAATATTGGTGAAAAAATCCTCATACATAATTTCTTGCCTAATAAAGATGATAGGTATATAGAAGTTAAAGGAATAGTTAGTCAAGCTTTTGGAATTAACGGGTACATGGATTTAGACTTCATGGAAAAAACCTTAGTTGATTATAATGCTATTAATGGAGCTTATGTAAAATCAGATGCTAATATAATTCCCGATTTAGAGGATATTAAAAATATTAATTCTGTAATGTCTACTGAAGAAATGGTTTCAATATTTTATGATTATATAGACTTGATGATAGTAGAAACAGCATTCTTGCTTATATTTTCAGGAACATTAGGCTTTGTAATTATATACTCTATGTCTGTAATGAGTATCAATGAAAGAAAAATGGAATTTTCTTCCTTAAGAGTTTTAGGCTTTGGAAGAAATGAAATTTTCGGAATAATTTCAAAAGAAAATGCTCTAATGTCAATTATAGGTATAATATACGGTATACCTTTGGGAATGACATTCATTGAATCTATAGGAAATGTTTTTACTACGGATCTATATACTTTAGACCAACCAATAGGTATAACACAAATAATTTTAAGTATAATATTTACAATAATATGTTTGACAGCAGCACAACTTGCAACTTACAGAAAGATTAGCAGACTTGATTTTATAGAAGCATTAAAAAGTAGAACTACCTAAGAAATGGAGGGGTAAGTAATGAAAAAGAAATTAATAATCGGAATAATAATACTGGTGGTTGTTGCAGCGGCAGGTCTTTACTATTTTACTCAGGGTACAGATGGAGAAGATTATGAGACTGCTTTAGCTGAAATAGGAAGCATAGAAAAGCATATTGAAGAAATAGGAGAAATAGCTTCTAAAAATGTAAGAAGCTACTACGGAAATGGTACTAACGAAATTGAAAACCTATATGTAGAAATTGGGGATATAGTTGATGAAGGCGATTTATTATTAGAATACGACAATACAATAGATTTAGAAATAGAAAAAATTAACAAACAGATAGAAGCTTTAGAAGCTACTTATAATGAAGCTGTATCTGGAGCAGATTTCGAACAAATTAATACTGCAAAGCTAGAAATTGAAAATATAAAAAACAGTCTAGAATATGCAGAGGAAAATCTACAGACTGTGGAAGAGTTGTATAAAAATGATGCAGCTACAGAAAAAGAATATAAAGATGCTCAGAAATCTGTTGAACAGCTTGAAAATCAACTTGCTATAGGTCAAAACCAATACAGCTTATTAGTAAAAGGATTATCAGGAAATGTAAGAGATAGGTATGAAGCAGAAATAGAGGTCCTAGCTTTATCTTTAAAAATATTAGAAGAAAGTAGAGAAAAGTTCAACATTTATGCAGATTTTAATGGTATAATAACTGAGTTGGATACTTTTAAGGGAGATATGCCCTTGGCAGGTAAAAAGATTCTTGAAGTACAGGAATATAATAACTTAAGAGCTTATGGTGATTTTATAGTAGAAGATGCTGTTAAGATTAATGAAGGTATGGAAGTTGAAATTTACAGCGAAGACATTGGAATAAATATTAAAAATCTTAGTATTGAAAAAATCCACCCTAAAGCAGTGTCAAAATTATCAGAATTAGGGATAGAACAAAAAAGAGTTATGGTAGAAATAACCTTGCCTAAAGAACATGAAAATTTGATTATTGGTTCTAAGGTTAATATAAAAATAAAAATAGACGATAAAGACAATATATTAATAGTGCCGGAAGAAGCGGTATATGAAAAAAATGAAAAGACATATGTTGAAGTATTAGAAAACGGTGAGCCGAAAGAAGTAGAAGTTGTATTAGGAATAGAGAATGAGGACTTCATTGAAATAATAGATGGTTTAGAGGAAGGACAGGAAGTAATACTTGATTAGGAGGTATAAAATTAATGAATAGAATAAGACCAGCTTGGGTGGAAGTTTACTTAAATAATTGTGTTCATAATTTTAGGGAAGTAAAAAAAAGAATTAATAAAGAAACAAAGGTATGTACTGTAGTTAAGGCTGATGGATATAAATTAGGAGCTGTTCAAGTGTCCAAAGCATACATAGAAAATGGAACAAACATGCTTGCGGTAGCAGTACTTGACGAAGGAATTGAAATAAGAGAAGAAATAAAAGAATTTCCAATCTTAGTTTTAGGATATACTCCTGAAGAGCTCTTTGAAAAAGCTTTAGAGAACAATTTAACATTGACTATCTATACAGAAGAACATGCTCAAAAATTAGACCAAACAGCTGAGAAATTTGGAAAGAAAGCAAAAATACATATAAAACTAGAGACTGGTATGAATCGTTTAGGATTTTTGCCTACAGAAGAAAATATTAATAAAATTAAAAGTATATACAATATGGAAAATATTGAAGTAGAAGGAATATATTCTCACCTAGCTAGAGCTGATGAAGTTAACAAGAAGTGGGCATATATACAGAAAGAAAGATTTGACAAAGTTATAAAAAGATTGGAAGAAGAAAAAGTTTATATACCAATAAAACATTTAGCAAATAGTGCAGCTATTATAGACTTACCTGATTTTCAATACGATATGGTGAGACCAGGGATTATGCTAACAGGTCAGTATCCTTCTGAGGAAGTTTCAAAAGAAAATGTGAAATTAAAACTAGCCTTTAATTTGAAAGCAAGAATAGCAAACGTCAAAAATATTGAACCGGGAGAAGGAGTAAGCTATGGTCATAAATTTATAGCTGAAGAAAGGACTAAAGTTGCTACACTTCCTTTAGGATATGCTGACGGACTTCCTAGACTTCTATCTAACAAGCTAGAAGTAGCTTATAAAGGCATTAAATGTAAAAACATAGGTAGAATATGTATGGACCAGTGTATGATAGATGTAACGGGAATTAAAGATGTAAAAATCGGAGAGGAAGTAATACTTTACGGGGATGGCAGTAAAAACTCAACTACACCAGATGAAGTAGCTAAAGCAATTGGTACTATAAACTATGAAATATTAACTATGTTAGATAGGAGATTACCAAGAGTTTACAAGTAAGGTGGTTTATATGGGGATATATAAAAACAAAGAAATCAGCAAATTTACATGCGAGTTTAAAGATAAAGAATTAGAAAAAGAATTTTTTGAAAAAAATATGAAAAAAGATATGCGTTTATTCAAGGGCCTTATATTAATATTAGCCGCAGTATATCTTTTGTTTATAATTCCAGACTTTATTGTGCTAGATACAGTAGTTGATTTTCATCAGATATTAGCGATAAGAATAATTAATTTTCTAGCTCTTTTAATTTTGTATTTTTATATAAATAAAATATCAAGCTATAACACACAAAGCTATATCATATCTGTAGTGCAAACTTCAATAATAATATCATACTTCATTATAGCAAGTAGCTACGGTAATGACTGGAATTACTACATAAAAATATTTGACATTATACTTTTTTTAATGGTTATATATATTTTACCAAATAAGCTTTTAAACAAATTTGTAATATCAGATGTTTTGAAGATAGTATTCTTCTATACAGCATACCAATATACAAGTGTGGAGAGTATGGATTTTATAGCGGGAATAGTATATACAAGTATAATTCATCTTGTAATGTTTTTGCTTACCTATAAAATCGGATACCACCATCGATTAAAATATTTAAATGACTTGGAACTTAAATATCTATCAGAGATAGATAATTTAACGGGGATATATAATAGGAATAAACTTGATAAAGAAGTTGAAAACTGGATAAAACTTAAGAAGAGGTATGATTTTGATTTATCAATAATATTTTTAGATTTTGATAATTTTAAAGATATAAATGACGAATACGGACATGTAGAAGCAGATAATATACTTGTAAAATCAGTCAGAAAAATAGAGAGTATTATAAGAGAGACGGATGTATTTGGCAGGTGGGGTGGAGATGAATTTGTTATACTTCTACCTAAATCAAACAAGACTGAAGCAGTGAAATTAGCTGAACGAATAAGACAAGAACTACATGATGAAAATAAAGATTTAGAGTTTCCTATTACCTGCAGTTATGGAGTAACGGCGGTGATAGAGGAAGACAATTTAAACAATCTTCTAGATAGAGTAGATGCTTTAATGTATGATGCGAAAAATGCTGGAAGAGATAGAATAGTAAGTTAAAGAAAGGGTTTCAAATGAAAAAAGGTGAAATATATAAGATTAAAATAGAAGATTATAAATTTCCTAATAGAGGATTGGGATATTTAGAAGACAAGGTAATAGAGGTAAAGAACACTATGCCCGAGCAGGTAGTATCTGCAAAGATAATTAAAAAAAGAAGAGGAAAAGTCAAAGCTGATTTTGTGAAATTAGAAGAAAGAGCACCATACGAAAGAGAACAGCTATGTCAGCACTTTGGTATCTGCGGAGGTTGTTTAATACAAACTATGCCTTATCCTATGCAGTTGGAGCACAAATCGAAAATTGTAAAGGATATACTGGACAATATAATTCACGAAGATTATTTATTTGAAGATATACTACCATCTCCTAAAAGTATAGAATACAGAAATAAGATGGAGTTTTCATTTGGTGATGAATACAAAAACGGACCTCTTTCCTTAGGTATGCACAGGAGAGGTCGTTTTTATGAAGTTGTTACTACCTACGATTGTATACTCGGAGATCAAGATTTTAGAGAAATTCTGAAGGCTACTTTAGAATATTGCCTGGGAAATAATTATCCATATTTTCACAGAAAAAGACATATAGGACTACTTAGACATTTTGTAGTAAGAAAAGCTGAAAA
>DPPH01000265.1:487-804 GCA_003539375.1 Clostridiales bacterium | reverse complement strand
AAAGGAATTATCCACACGATTAATGATAACCTTGGAGACGTAGTAAAAGGTGAAAAATACAACCTCATATATGGAGTTGAAGAAATAAATGAAATAATGAGCGGCCTTAATTTCAAAATATCTCCTTTCTCTTTCTTCCAAACAAATACTTCAGGAGCAGAAAAACTCTATGAAGTTATAGAAGAGTATGCAGGAGATATAGAAAATAAAGTGATCTACGACTTGTATTCCGGTACGGGAACTATAGCTCAGGTAATGGCAAAAAAAGCAAAAAAGGTTTACGGCATAGAGATAGTAGAGGAAGCAGTAGAAAAAGC
>DPPH01000265.1:0-173 GCA_003539375.1 Clostridiales bacterium | reverse complement strand
GATGAACTCAAACATTCTCACATAAATCCTGATGTAATAATCCTTGATCCACCAAGGCAGGGTCTACACCCTAAGGTAATACAAAAAATATTAAGAATAAAACCTGAGAGATTTGTGTACGTATCCTGTAAACCAACCTCTATGAGAAACGACTTACCGGTATTTTTAGAATT
>DPPH01000161.1 GCA_003539375.1 Clostridiales bacterium | reverse complement strand
GTATCACCAATACCATTGTATTTACCAGCATTTATTTGAGCCCATTGACTTACCTTCGCCATACTTGATACGTTGGTAAATCTTTCAGTATTTGGCTCTCCAAAGCCAAAGTCAGTAGCCTGTGAATCCTGCATACCTGATTTACTTTCAGCCATTTCTATACAAGCCATATCAATCGCTACAGGATCTTTGGATGCAAATACACCTATATTTGGAACTAAAGGTTTATCATGGAAGTTTACACAGTCGCACCAAGGAGATATATCCATTGCATAACTTACGTAAATAAACTTTTCTTTACCTATTGCATTAATATATCCTGAAGCAGCATCTGCAATAGTTGGTGCCCATGTAGCAGTAATCTCAGGTTTTAAGTTTAATATTCCTGCAAATAAAGCTCCACTGAAACAACCTGCACACTTGCCGCATTTTTCATTATGGAAAACAAATTCTCCATCTATCATTTCAAAAGCATCGAAAGGACATCCTGCTATCACTCTATCTAATAGAGTTGGTTTAGGTCCTTGAGCTGCTGCTTTTGCTGCCTCTTGATTCACCGTCATGTTTTGGATTCCGTATATATGATGATTTAAGTAGTGGGTAGATTCTTTACCCCTATGAGAACCCATTCCTATACCTACATTTTTTAAAGCTCCTCCATATACTCCCATAGGATGGCCTTTAAAGTGAGTTAAGACTATAACTGAGTCTAATTCAAGTAATTTTTTACCCATAAATGAGTGTTTTAAATAAACTCCATTAGGCACTTCAACTTGAACATCATCAAATCCGTTTTCTCCGTCGCAAATCCATATTGGACATCCTAAAGTCTCTTCGTTAAAGCCATGTCTAGAAACTGATCTTAAATGATCATCTGTAAAAGTTCTTGAAGAGTAATCACTAAAAACAATTGTATTGCAATCAACAATTACCGGTTTTCCGCCTAATCTTTTTACTTCTTCGACAATTGCTCCAACCCATTGTGGTCTTAGGTTAAGAGAGTTTCCGTACTCACCCATATGGATTTTAATTCCAACGGTATCTCCCTTTTTAAAATGGGTTTCTAATCCTGCATCTCTCAATACCTTTACAGCTTTAAAGGGTGTACTTTCCTGTAAACTATTCGCTCTGTCGTTCATAAAATAAACTTTTGATGGCATACTTTAAACTCCTCTCTCTTTAAAATATTTTTGTAATTTTTAAGTCATTACTGAAGCTTTGGTTGCTATTACTTTAGCTAAGGATTCCAACTTGATCTTTAAATCCAAAGCTTTGTCTGCTGCTTTCTTTTCTTCATCAATTACTTCTTCCAGTTTTTCGGCTTCATCAAGACAGCCTTGAGCAAGACCTGTTCCTTCAGCCGTTCTTAACCATACACTGTTTCTGTTTTTCTTAGCCCACTTTAGGCTTTCTTCAAGCTCTTTTTTTACGCTTTCGTATTTTTCATCAGAAAAATCTTCTTTTTTCGAATCAAATTCTGTAGAAATTTTTTTGATGATTTTGTAAGTTTCTTTCATAATGTCTCTTCCATCGCTCATTAAATTACCTCCTTTAGGTGTATTGTATTAAAATTTACAGATTATCTGTAAAAAAATACCTTTAAACACACTCTTTAAACTCTTTTTTAAATTGTTTTTCATCTATGCCTTCTCCTATAAAGACCACTACACTTTTCCTTTCATCATTTTCATCCCAAAGTTTGTCTGCTTTGGAATGAAAGCTTTTTCTTACTCCTTGAAACTCATATCTATATTCATCCTTTTTAAAGTAAAAGAACCCTTTACTTCTTAGAAGTTTTATACTTTCATCTTTAAAAACTTTATCTATCCATTTGTTTACTTTTTCTTTATCCATTGGTGCTTCTTCAGTTAATACAACGGTTTTTACCTTATCCATGTAGGTGTCCTCCTCATTTGTATTACTACTATTTTTTATATTTTTTAACTGTTGATACAAATTTACACTTAAAATTTTATCTACTTCTACTTTTCCATATTCTGTCTTGTAAATTTGAGCTATGCTGTTTATTCTAGATACTCTTTTTTGTATACTCTCAATTTCTTTTTCTTCTATTAAATCTACTTTGTTAAGTAGTATAATATCAGCATAGGCAATCTGTTGTATTACAAGGGTATATTCATCAATGTTTAAATGACCAAACTCACAATCTACTAAAGTTATGTAGCTGGCTAATTTGTATTCTTCTCTCATGTTACCTAGAAAGAAAAGTTTCATTAAGTATTCCGGTTCATCCATCCCACTGGATTCCATTAAAAGATGGTCAAATCCTTCTCCTTCACTATCTTCATGTAATCGGTCCATAAATCCGTAAATCATTAACTGAGGATCATAGTGCATTGATACCCCTGGAAAGGCATGAATCCTATCTGGCTCCACATGTATTAACATATCGTCAATAGGGATTGAACCAAACTCTCTTACTACTATATCTATCCTTTTATCCCCTGAATTTTCCAGTATGTGATTGACTAAAGATGTCTTACCTGAACCTAAAAATCCTCCAATTATACTAGCTGGTATAGTGGGCATTTCTTCTTTAGTTTTTTCCGGCTCTAGGTGATGTTTGTGTTTGTGTTTGTGGGTATGAGATTGTCCGTGATGAGATCCAAGCAAATTAACATAATCGAATTCAGTTTTCACTTCTTTTTTAGTCATTTCAGCCCTCCTTAAATGAATAAATATGCTTATTGTTTGTTTTTCGTCGTTTTTATGGCAACGTTTTCTATTACTTTAATAATAGCACTTCAACCTCATTTTTTCAATAGCCTTTACTAGCGATTTAATTTTGTAAGCCTTAAATTTAGCCCTTTATTTGTTAAATAATTAACCTTTTCCCCTACCTTTATTATCTCATTTTTATATGATTATTTAATTTTATAATTTCATGGCACCTAGACCTTTACGTATAAATATTTCTTTTCTTGTTTATTGTTAAATAGGTATCAAAAAATCGGGATTTTATTAAATAAAATCCCGATTTAAAGTCTAAAAATTATTTTTCTAGATAATCTAAAGCAAATCTTACATATAATTGTGTGCCTATCTCCAAACTATCTTCATCAATATCAAACTTTGGATGGTGGTGCGGGAAATTTGCACCCTTTTCATCATTTTTGCAACCTACAAAGGCTATTGCTCCGGGAACTTCTCTCAGGTAGTAAGCCATATCTTCACTTCCAGTTTGTTTATCCAGATGGATTAAAGACTCTTTTCCTAAGAATTTTTCTACTGCTTTTTCAACAATTTTTACTGTGATTTCTTCATTTATTGTAGGAGGTGTACCTTTTATATATTCTAATTTAAATTTTCCCCTATAACTTTCCGCGAGATAATCACCGTATCTTTTAATTATTTTAGGAAGTTCATTCTGTATTTCAGGATCAAAGCATCTTGCAGTACCTTCTATGTGAGCTTTGGAAGGTATAACATTAAATCTAGTGCCTGTCTTTATATCTCCAAAGCTTAATACTACAGAATCTAAGGGGCTCATTTCCCTACTTACCACAGATTGTATATTTAGTAAAAAAGCTGCAGTCATAACTCCTGCATCAACTCCTTGATCAGGCATAGAACCATGCCCACCTTTTCCTTCAATGTCCACAATCACGTAGTCGCCAGCAGCCATTCTCGGTCCACTTTCGCAATTTATTTTCCCGGTTTCTAAATCTGACCATAGATGTATACCAAAAATACTGTCTACGCCCTTTAAAGCCCCTTCTTCCACCATTTTTTTAGCACCCTGTACCATTTCCTCAGCTGGTTGGAAGAAAAGCTTTACTGAACCTTTAATCTCTTCTTTCATTTCATTTAGTACTTTTGCAGCTCCTAGCAACATAGCTGTATGACCATCGTGACCGCAGGCATGCATAACTCCTTCGTTTTTTGATGCATACTCACAGTCATTTTCTTCCTGTACTTCCAGAGCATCCATGTCAGCTCTTAAAGCTACTGTCTTTCCTTCACTTTCTCCTTTTATCGTTGCAACAATCCCGGTACCAGCAAAAGATTCATATGGAATCCCCATTTTATCTAACTCATTCTTAACATATTTTGAAGTTTCGAATTCTTTCCAGCTAGGTTCTGGATTCATGTGAAAATGTCTTCTTAAATTTACTACATAATCTTTATTCTCTTTTATTAGTTTTTCTATCATGAATTTTCACCTCTTAGATATTCTACTGCAAATCCTGCATATAGTCCGGCTGCTGTTGTCAAAGCCGATTCATCAATATCAAAATTAGAATGATGATGAGGATAATATTTTACTTTTTTATCATTTCTCGTTCCGACAAAGGCAAATTCAGTTTTAGCTTTTTGTGAAAAATAGGAAAAATCTTCTCCCCCAGTAGTTTTCTCAAAAAGAACTACACCTTCATCTCCAACTATCTCTTTAGCAGCTTTATTTGCATATTCAGCAAGTTTTTCATCATTTATTGTTGGAAGCACAAGCTGTCTGTAGTTTAATACAGCTTCAGCCCTATATGCTTTAGCTGTGTTTTCAACTATTCTCTGTATCTGTTCTTCAAATTTATCATTCACTTCCATAGAAAAACA